>DATDXB010000246.1:0-8179 GCA_035289465.1 Candidatus Nanoarchaeia archaeon | reverse complement strand
GCTTTGTCGCTGATGACAGCGACGTGACTGATCTTTCGATGGCCGTCAGCGATGGCTGAGAGGGCCGCAACCATTTCCGCATGGAGGTTCATGCGCTTGTCAAAACTGCTGTAGACTCCTGCGAAATAGACGCGGCCTTCTGCGACCACAGCAGCCCCGTAGCTCGTCTTGGTGTTTGCGGAGAAATGGGTCTCCATGCCTTTGATGGCTGCTGTTCGCAATTGTTTGCTGAGATCTTGACTGTAGTCGATGCTCATCCAATTTTGTTGATGTGACCAGGTGCTTATTTTTCCGACGATAGATGGAGGAGGGGCATAGTAAAGAGAAGCGATATCAGGACAAGTATAGAGTTGCTTTCCTCCTTTGTCCAAAACCCGATAGGAGATGCGGGTTCCGCTCCTTCGCGCGTGGTCGACGAGGATCTTGACGACAAGAGGATTGAGTTCAAAGAGGCCGTCGATGACAGAGATGACTTCGCGGATCTTTGGATCCTTGCGGGAAACGGCAAGGGCAAGAGCGGCGTGTTCAGAGGTGATGTCGAGCAAGTGGGTGCGTGATTCCAAGAGGCCGCTGATATGGACGCCGGTATCGCTGATTGCTGCAGAAGCGGAATTGAATGCAGTCGTGTCACGTTTGAGCCAGGAAAAAGAGAGTTGCTCGACAAGAGATCGATGGATTTCTTCAGTGGATTTTGGTGTCGCTGCGTAGCTTGCTGACATAGAGTCCTCCGGAGGTCCAGTCGTAATGGAGTGTCTTCTTGAGGAAGTCATTGAAGAGGTGGATCTTGTCGCGCTCAAGCTTAGGGTACATGCGTTCCGCTTCCTTGCTCGATAGACGGGTCGTTGGTCGGAAGGGCATGGGAAATGCGTAATAGGGGAAGAGGTGCTCGCTTTCGACGAGGATGACATTGATGGGTTCGTCGAGGTACTCTAAAGAATAATCCATCCTGTGACTGCCGTCGCAGATCACATAGAAATCGTTGTCGCCTGAGAAGCGCAAGCCGTAATTGATGAGTTCTGCGTTGTGGTTGAAGAGGGGAAGGTACTCGATTTTGCTCTCAGAATCCACATAGTAGTTTTTGATGACTCCCTTGGAGAGATCATGGAGTGTTCCTCTCGCGTCTTTGATATAGGTCCCAGAGAAACGGGAGGCCATTTTTTTGAGGTCAAAAAACCCTTTGAGGAGAGGGTAGCTGTGTTTTTCGACGATGGGCGGCAGGACATGGAAGCGTCCGCGTCCTTCCCAGCTGTATTGGATGCCTTCAAATGCAAGGGTGTTGATGCGTTTGCCCATGCTCTGCAGAAAAGAGTCGACTTCAGAGAGCATGGTGATTTGGTCCTTATAGATAGTGGGTTGTGCCGTGAAGAGCGGTTGTGGCCTCAGATTGTGCATCAATTGAGGGAATGAGGTGGGGTATTTCGGAGGGTGTACAGTCACCAGCGAGAATTTGGCGTCCTTGTACGGAGCGAGAGCTTTGCCTTCTTTGTCATAGAGTCCACGAAAACGTATGGAACGCAGGAGTTCTTCAAGCGCGTCGCGGTCAAGCCGTTCCTCAAAGGTTATGGGGCTCTTGGAGGGATCTTCTTGAGAACTGCTGCCTAAAGCGGCTCTTCGAGAGCTTTGGCTGTGCTCTGACCCTTTTTGACTGCTGTCGATGTGTTCCATCACCAAGAGAGGCGTAAATCAGTGGATGTGCTGTAAAAAAGCCCCTAATCAGGGCCCCCACCGGGTCAGGGTGTCGGGCGCTTATAAAAGAATTTCTATACACTAAATCGAGCCGAAGTCCGAAATGTTTTAAAAGCGGCCAGGGTTTGCCGATCATAACAATGGATGGGATCAAGCCAATAAAGGACTTCTTCGCTAAGGGGACCACTGAGCAGGATGGGCAAGAGTCTAGTGATCAGCCCAATAAAGACGTCTCGATTAAGGGACATACTGTAGATGAGACGCCTATGCAGGAGCCTGCCAAGTCGGCCACAAACGACGAGATATCACTGGATTGGTCCAAGATCAAGGCATGGTTTTCCAAAAAACCTAAGGTCGAAGTGAAGAAGGGGACCTATCATAAGGCCCATACTCCGGATCATGCAAAAGCGCCATCATTCTCATTTATTCCTTCCGAAGAGGCCCGCGAGAATCTCAAGAGATTCGCGGCGTTTCTGATGAAGTACCAAGTCGTCCTGCTCCTGTTGATCCCCATCCTGACAAGCGTGTATATCAGGACTCTGCCCATTGACTTGCCCGTCACAGAGGATTGGGCGGCTTCCAGTTTGAACCAGCAAGTGCGCAGTCAGTTGGCGTCGCAGGTGTCTGCCCAATATCCTAACTTACCCGATGATCGTAAGAATCGTCTGGTGGATGAGCAGCTGCAGAAGTTCATCGCAGATAATCAGGCGCAATATGATGAGCAGGTCGGGGTGCTTTCCACGCAATTCAAGGCAGGGTTTCAGACCGCAGAAGGAGTCACCTATCTTCCTGACATCGATCCGTACTATTATGTGAGGGGTGCACGCTCGCTTGTCGAAGATGGGCACGTAGGGGATTATGTCAAAGACGGTATCCCCTATGACAGCCATCAGACCGCTCCGATTGATTCTCCCGCCGAACGACACTTCCATATGTATTTCATGGCGTTTATCATCTGGCTGGTCCAGCTCTTTGCTTCGGATCTGAACCTGCTCACTATCGTTGCGTATGTGCCTGTCCTGACTGCCACCTTAGGCGTGATTCCCATTTTCTTTGTGGTCCGAAGATATGCAGGCAACATCGGTGGATGTGTGGCTGCTATGCTGCTGATCCTCAATACCCCTTGGCTGGGCCGCACGACTGCAGGTGTGGCTGACACCGATGCATACACGGTGGTTTTCCCGCTCTTTGTCTTATGGGTGTTTTTACTGGCGTTTGATGCCCAATCACGCAGGAGTCAAGCGCTCTACGCCCTCTTGACAGGGGCATTGCTGGGATTCTTCTCCTTTGCCTGGAGCGGTTGGTGGTATATATTTGACTTCCTTCTTGTCGCGCTCACGATCGATATCGCGTACATACTGATCAGCAAGCGTTCAGAACTCCTGCAGATGCCGCTCACAGTGCTGCGTTCTGACGAGATCAGGTCGGCGGTGACGATGATCATGGTCATGGTGCCTTCGATGATGATCTTTACGACGCTCTTGCAATGGTTCCGTTCGATCTCATTTGAGAGGGGTCTCGAAGTCGCGTTAAGTGCGTTCACAGCCCCGCTAGGTATTATCAGTATCAAGGAAGCGATCAGAAGTTCCTTATGGCCTAATGTCTTGACGACTGTTGCCGAGCTCAATCCCGGTGACTTGGGCGCGGTGATCGGTGCTTCTGGAGGCAAGCTGATGATGGGAGTCGCTCTGATGGGGCTCACTGCATCGCTTATCAATCTCAAGGATCTCAAGAGCGAGGATTGGATGTACCTTATCGTGAGTTTGGTGTGGTACTGGGCTATCCTCAATTATGCCACGACAATCATGCCTTTCATCACCTTGCTTGCGATCCCTCTATTGATAAGAGTCGCTCTCTTGATGAAGGAAGGCCGTATCATCAACATCAAGTATCCAGTGATACTATCGCTATGGCTGATCGGCACGATATATGCGGTCTCCAAAGGAGTGAGGTTTACGTTATTGGTCAATCCAGCCTTTGCCATGGGATTTGGTACTGCGATTGGTTTCCTCTATCAATCAGCTGAAGCGATCTATCAGTCATGGAAGATGCCTCAGTGGATCATGAAACCTCTGGTGCTTGCGTTGGTTATCCTCTTCTTGTTGCCTCCGGTGATCTCTGCTCAAAACATAGCTCGACATCAAGTGCCTATCATCGATGACGGCTGGTGGGATTCGCTTAAGGCGATAGAACAAAGGACAGAACCTGATGCGATTATCACGTCATGGTGGGATTTTGGTCATTGGTTCAAGTTTGTCGCGGATAGACCTACCACGTTTGATGGCGCTTCTCAGGATCGCCCTCAAGCGCATTGGGTGGGTAGGGCTCTGCTGTCTGATGATGAAGATGAAGTGGTCGGCATCCTCAGGATGCTTGATTGTTCAGCGGATATGGGTTTCAATACGATCTATAATGAGACGCATCGTCAGAGTGTGATCAAGAGGACTGGACAAGCCCCGCAAGCGAGCGGTGCAAGGATGGTCTATGAGCCCTCAGACTTCCTTGACACGCTTGATGTGGTGAAGAACTCGATTCTTCTCGATCGCGACTCGGCGATGCAAGTCTACGAAGACAAGTACGGGTCGGATCTCGCAAAAGAGTTCATCGAACTGACTCATTGCGCTCCCCCGGAAGCGATCTTTATCACGTCAGGAGATATGGTCGGTAAATCTGGCGTCTGGGGACACTTCGGGATCTGGAATTTCATGCGCGCTGCGCTCATGGATGCGGCAAGGAAGGGCGATCGTGTCGGCTTTGAGGTCATAGCGAACCGTGACGGTGTCAATCGCAGTCCTGCCGAGATGGGTGACTGGTTCAATGAAGTGCGCAAGGTCTGGGATGCTGGTGAAGCAAATGGCTGGATCGCCCCATGGCCAAGCTACGCGAGCGGTCCTTCAGGATGCAAAATGATCGAACAAAAGGCGGTCTGTGGCAATGGCGTTACAGTCGACCTCAAGACGATGAATGCCACGGTGCAGACTCAAAACGTGTTGGGTATTCCTCGTTCAGTGATCTATGTGCGGGGTGAAGAGGTGGTGGAGAATACTCTTGAACCAGGCGCAAGCATCAGTGTGGTGCTCGTGCCTTCAGGAGATTCCTATACTTCGATATTAGTCCAACACCCCATGGGGATGTCGATCTTCAACAGGCTCTTCTATATGGAAGGTCATGGCCTAAGGCATTTCCAGCGCTTTGAAGACAGATCAGGTATCACTGGTGTCCGAGTCATCACCTGGAAAGTGGATTGGGATGGTAATTCCCTACAGCAGAGACCTGAGTGGATCGCAAGGACATCTGCCAATGAGACAACGTCCGTTCCTGATTCATCAGAAGCGAACAGCTCTTTGGATAACGCTACGGAGGACACCCAGAATGGCAGCCAAAGTGCCTGATGATGTCTGGGTGGTGATTCCAGCGTATAACGAGAAGAGACACATATTAGAAGTCATCAAGGCGACCAAGAGATTTGCTTCAAATATAGTGGTCGTCGATGATGGTTCAAAAGACAACACGACTAGATTAGCGCTCGCCCAAGGGGTGACTGTTTTGCAGATGATCGTCAATTTAGGCAAGGGTGCGGCGCTCAAGACCGGCTGTGATTTTGCGCTGAGACAAGGGGCGAAGCGAATCGTGGTCATGGATTCTGATGGCCAGCACAATCCTGCGAGGATTCCTGAGTTTGTGGACGCACTTAAGGGAAAGGATATCGTATTTGGTATCAGGAGCATGGACGAGAACATGCCTGCGATCAAGAGATTTGGTAATGCGGTCATCAACAAGGTGACTGAGTTGCTTTATAGGATCAAGATTGACGACACTCAGACAGGGTTTCGGGCGTTCACATCCAATGCCTATTCCAAGATCCGTTGGAGGTCCTCAGATTATTCGATGGAGTCTGAGATGATAGCGAACGCAGGTAAACATCATCTAAAGTACGCGGAGATCGGCATCGAAACGATCACTCATGATCGTTATCGTGGAACGACGATACTTGATGGAATCAAGATTGTGGCGAACATGGTCTTGTGGAGACTGAAATGGTACTAGGTATTCAGATTATGGGTGTCTTGTTCGCATTGGTGATGCTCTATATCACCTTTCTCAATCTGAAGAGGCGTCAGTACGAAGTGAAGGAGTTTGTGATCTGGCTGATAGTGTGGCTCATGTTTTTGCTCTTCACCATCGTGCCGCAGGTCCTTGATTCTGTGACAAAACCCTTGAGCATCGTACGCAGATTTGACCTATTAGTGGTTATGGGTATGATGTTTGTCATTGGGATCTCCTACTACAACTATTCCATTACGCGTAAGAACCAGCGCAAGCTTGAGCAAGTGGTCCGAACGCTTGCTCTGGAGAATCCAAAGAAAAAATGAGGATCTTGTTTGTCTTGGAGAACTATCTTCCCCACATGGGAGGGTTGGAAGTGGTGTTCAAGAATCTCTGCGAGGGTTTGGTCAGGAAAGGGCACGAGGTGACAGTGCTCACGCATCGGCTAAGAGGTACGCAAAAACGTGAAGTTCTCAATGGGGTCAAGGTGGAGCGGATACGAAGTTTCTATTCCCGCATTCTCTTCACGTTTTGCGCCGTCTGGATGGCATGGAGATTGGCAAAAAACGTAGATATCATCCATACGACTGCCTTCAATGGCGCCCCGCCCGGATGGCTTGCCGCCCGTCTTCGAAAAAAACCTGTGCTGATCCACGTCCATGAAGTATGGATTGGGATGTGGAGCCAAGTCACAAGCATGTCCTGGCTCAGCGCCAAGGTGCATGATTTCTTGGAAAGGGCGATCTATGTCTTGCCTTTTGATAAGTACATCTGTGTCTCTGAATCGACAAAAAAGAGGCTCTTATCGAGAGATATTTCTTCATCAAAGGCAGTCACCATCTACAACGGCTATGAAGAAGGATTCTTTGATCCATCAAAATGGGATGGGGAATCCGTAAGAAAAAAGATCGGCGCAAAAGGGCAGTTCATGCTCTTCTCATGGGGCAGGCCAGGGGTGTCCAAGGGCCATGAGTTTGCGATTCTAGCGATGAAGGACCTCAGAGACAAGCTCCCTCAATCCCACCTCTACTTGATGCTCAGTGATAAGGACACCTACAAGAAGCGATTTGAGTATCTCCAGGGACTCATCGCAAAGGAGGGTCTTTCCGACAAGGTCACATTGCTTGAATCTGTTCCCTACAAAGAACTCGGCAACTATCTCAAGGCGGCGGATTGTATCATCGTCCCCTCGCTCTCTGAGGGTTTTGGCTATGTGGTCTTGGAGGCCTGCGAGATGGGAAAGCCCGTCGTGGCCACAGACAATACGTCCATTCCCGAGGTGATTTGGGGCAATTATGTGCTCGTTCCTCCTCGTGATGCTAAGTCAATCGCTGATGGGGTCCTCAAAGCATTTAAGGGTAAATGCGTTTCCTCAAAGAAGAAGGTCTTTTCGTGGAAGGACAATATCTCACGCCATGAAGGGATCTACAAGGAATTGACAACAAGATGATACCTACTCCTGAAGAACTCGAGGGCATTGTTGAGCGATTTGCTGAAGTGAATGTGCTAGTCGTAGGAGATGCCATGCTCGATCACACGGTCTGGGGAAAAGTGGACAAGAGCCCTGATTTGCCAGAATTCCGTTGGCGTCTCAAGGTGGATCGCGAAGAACATGGCCTTGGTGGGGCGGCGAATGCTGCTGCGAATGTTGTCAGTATAGGTGCTCATGCGTCTCTGATGTTTGCGGCAGGGCTTGATGAAGCAGGCGATCAGATCTACGCAAAAACAAAAGAACTGGGGATCGGTCGTTATAGGATCAATGAAGGGAATCGTAGGACCGTCGTCAAGCAAAGGGTCTATGAGACCAATGGTGTCAATCCAAACTATATCGGTCGTCTTGATTTTGATTGGGGAATGATGCCTGTGAACGCGGATACCGTGGGGATCTTGCGCAATCGTTTAAGAGAGATCAAATGCGATTTCAATGCAGTGCTTATTGAAGACTATGCCAAGGGCTTGATCGTTCCCGAAGTGATAGATCTGGTCAAGGACTTTGCTCGCGATAAGAAGATCCCTGTGATTGTGGACCCCAACAGGGTGCATCCTTGTGCAGAGTATGAAGGCGTGTCGATATTAAAGCCCAATAGGGGAGAAGCGAGTTTGTATCTTCCTGTGCAGGGGAGGCAATGGAATCAGATCGCGTATGATCTATCAAAGAAATTAGGATCCCAGTTGGTCTTGACCGACGGCAAAGAAGGTATGTATGTAGTGAACAAAGAAGGAGAGCTAACGCATATCCAGGGCATCAGCATGGAAGGCAAAGTGATCGATACCGTGGGCGCAGGTGACTGTGTCGCTGCGGTTTTGGCGGCCTGTGCGGGCCTCAAGCTGGATATCGTGGCTTCAGCGACCATAGCAAATGTCGCAGCAGCAGTGGCGATCTCTCAGGGCAAGGTTTGTGGAAGACCGACTCCAGAATCACTCATCAAGACCTATCACCAGGTCT
>DATDXB010000245.1:0-4792 GCA_035289465.1 Candidatus Nanoarchaeia archaeon | reverse complement strand
CCTCGATCGACCCATCTTAGAGCTCCGTCCATGGTCAATTTCACATCACTTACTTTTGATTGTGGAGTGAAGAGAATCATGAACATCGAAGGACTCAAGCCTGGCACGCCAAGAATCATCTCAAGGCGATCATTCCATTTCTTTACGGTCTTAGCGCCAGCATGTTCGCCAGCCTTAGACAGCTCATCAAGGACGCTCGGGGCAAAGGACTCAATACCCAAAGAAATCACGGTGAAACCAGCATCCCTCATCACATTGAGGGTGTTAGGCATAAGAGACTCTGCGCGCAATTGACAGAAGAATTTGATATCCTCGCGAAGTTCACCCTCTTTTTTGGCTTGGATGACCCCTTTTGCCACCGCTTCCATGCGAAGAGGATCCATAAGAAAGTTATCGTCCTCGATATAGAACGCCTGGGTCGTGGGCTGTAATCTCGCGGCACGTACCAATTGGGCAACAGAAATAGAATCCTCGAGAATCGGACCTTTCTGGATGCGTTTGCCATCTTTGTTTGACCAAAACTCAGGCACTGTGCAGAATGAACAATTATAGTTGCAATCATTTGCCGTGAGCATAATCCTAATCGTGTTCAAACTCGTCCTCCCCAAAGCCGCAATCGCGTCCCAATATCTTTGGTATGGGACTCTTGCAAAATCAAGGACATTTAGCGCTCGGACGAAATCTTCTTTGCTATACATCTCGCGCTCAGTCTCTATAAACTTGCCTCTTGCGTCTCTGTAGACAATGCCAGGAACATCGTTGAATCCTGATCCTTGCTGGGCATTACGCAGGATGTTGGCAAAAGTCTTCTCGCCCATGCCCAATACTGCCGCATCAATCATAGGGACTTCTTGGAACAGCTGTCTCCAATTCAGTGTCGCCTCAAAGCCACCGATAACGATGGTGGAATCAGGCGAAGCTCTCTTTGCCTCGGCGATGTTTCTCACGTCATCATCAAGCGTTTCGTGAAGAATTGAAAAGCCAAGGACTGGAGGCCTTGTCTCGGCAATCAAGTTGTAGAGTCTGTCTTTTCCCTCTAAATTCGGATCCCAGACTCTCGCCTTGAATCCTTGACTCTCGGCAAAATGGGCGACCGTATATGCTCCTAACGGAGGGCCGCTGAAGTTCTTTCGAGAACCTTCTTGATAAGGATCTTCACCTTGGTCAGGACCCACAATAATCGCGTCCAAGGATACTCTTTGCTTAGGAATTGAATGATGAGAAGCCAGTGGGAGCGCTTTCATGTGATGATAACTCTTGGTCATCAAGATACCTATAAAAACCTATCGTGCCATCTGCCTTGTCGGTGAACAGGTCATTAGGCCGTCTCTTGTCCAATATCACTTCTTCGCGATGAGGTTGCATCGCACCCTGTTCTTTCTCACTATCACAAAACCAATATTGCTAAGACACCTCATGACCTTGACAGGATTGGTGATAAGCGTCGCTTCCTGGTCGCCGCAGGCACAACCATCCACTAGCGGGGCCACATACCTGAATTCGGATGACCCGCTCAGCGTGTCAAGAAGCTCCCATATCTTCGTACTGACAGGAACCCGAGGGTTAAAGATCAAATTCGGCGATATAATCACCAGATATCCTCCTTTCTTGAGGACACGATGGAACTCCTTGAACACCGCTTGAGGATAGACCACATGCTCAAGCACATCAAAGAGCAGGATGGTATCAAATGTATTGCCTTTGAAAGGAATCTGCTCAAGATCGGATTGGGCGAAATGAGGAGAATATTTCTTGTGCGCCATGGTCAGACCAAAGAGGGAAAGATCCACGCCGACGACTGAAGCGTTCCAATTCTTCTCCAGCCAATTCGCCATCGCCCCTGAACCACAGCCCGCTTCAAGCACTAACTTGCCCTCGAATGCTTTCCTTGGCAATTTGGAGACATATTGCTTCTCGTTCTTGTAGAAATGCTTGTCCAAATTCTCAAAGTACTGAGTATCTGTAGTATAATACTTAGTGAGCGCTTGTTTATATTCGTGCTTCATCGTATCACTCGTTCATAGAGCGCTTCCATCTTCTTTGCTATCGCGCCCCAATCATACTCCATTGCCTTTGCCCTTGATTTCTCGCCAAGGGACCGATCTACGGATTGTATCGCTTGGGCAAGAGCATCAAGGTCTCCAGGATCGTAGAGGATTGCGCAGTCTTTTAAAATTGATGGGAGATCACCCACTGCAGACGCCACGACTGGCTTGGCCATGGCGAGATATTCAAATACCTTGAGGTTAGATGCGTGCTCGATGCCCTTGGTCCTTGCAAATGGCGCGACTAAGACATCTGCCGCCCGAAGGTATTCTGGCAGGTCATTTTGCTCTAATTTACCTGTGAAGAGGATCCTATCTATGACCTTGATATTCTCTGCTCTCTGCTTGAGCACGTCAAGTTGAGAGCCCCAGCCAATCACCACTAAGCCGTACATCGGAGGGAGCTTTCTCATCACGTCAATTAGGTCGAAAATATGCTCGACGTTATCGAGCTTACCGTGAAATATCACTATCTTTCGCGTCTTAAGCACATGCTCAAGCTCCCTGCGCCGTGACGTTTCCCCTGGCGCAAAGAGCATCGTGTCGACACCGTTGGTGATAAGTTCGACAGGCACAACCGGATTGTAATTTGTCATCACATATTCTCTGACATGAGAATTCATCACGGTGATCGCATCCGCTCTCTTTGTCAAAAAACGCTCAAGGTTCCTGACAATAGACACTCGATATCCAGGATGAGTCCTAAGATTGGCCATCGTTTCCCACTCGATATCTCCATGTTCTAAGATAAAGGGCACACCCTTGAGGCGAGCGAGAAGATAACCAATGAGGCCTGAGAACGGAGTGGGGCGAAACGCGTGAATAACATCATACTTCTTTGTCAATGCTTTGAGAATCGCACTGAACATATACGGAGCAAAGATCCACTCCATATGCTTGCCCTTAAACTGAAGCGGATGGATGATCCTCACACCTTCAAGATCAGGCGCCACAGGAGCGTATTGACTGTATTGGTCAAAAGACGGAAGCATCAAGGTCACCTCATGGCCTTGTTTTACCAGAGACTTGGCCAGATTCTTCTGTCGCACAGCCGCAGGCGAAGAGAACGGATTGATGAGCAAGATCCTCATTTGACCAACCTCTTGATCGCCTCGACGACTTCATCAACGTCAATTCGTTGCATACATTCCTTGTTGATCGGACAAGCATCGAGTCTGCCGCATGGTGAGCAGTATTGCTTTTTGTCGATGATGGCATGCGTCCCCTTGCCATACGGGCGCCAGCGATCAGGGCGAGTCGGACCAAAGAGCGTCAATGTGTTCGCTCCGACACTTGCAGCGAGATGCATAGCACCATTATCGGAGCCAACGACAAGTGAAGATCTTTGGAAGAGAGCAGCGCTTTGCATCAATTTGAGTTCGCCGATCAGATCGACTGTCTTCCTCTTGGTGTTCTTGGAGATATCTTTGAATTCCGAATCTGATGGCGCTCCTGCGAGCACGACATGGATTGAGTCTGGCAACCTATCGATGACCTCGACCCAGCGTTGCTTTGACCACTGCTTGGTCCAATAGCCTGCTGAAGGGACGATGACGACCACGCGCTCTCGCGGTTTGATACCGTGCTTCTTGAGCGTCTCCAAGGCAATCTCTTGATCTTTGGGGTCAATCGTTAAACTCGTATATTCCTTTGGATCAGCACCGACTTCTTTAGCGATGGCATTATTGCGCTTGACCTCTAAGGTCTCTATCAGCGGCACGACTTTGGTCAGGAAGTACCTTCCCCCTGTGTTGCCATATCCTATACGAGTCGGCGCTCCTGAAAGATAGAGGATAAGATTGTTGCGCATGTCCCCTCTCAAATCAATCGCCAGGTCGAACTTTGCTTGCTTGAGCTTGTGAGTGAACCTGAAGAATTCTAGAACTTTTGAGAGGGAGATCTTTTCGCCATAGGAGAGCCATGGCGCGACATATTCTATCACAGAAACGCCCTCAAAGAGCGATTTCACCGATGGGTGGATGACCACTGCGGTCTGAGGGTAACGTCGTTTGATGGACTCAATCGCTTCTTTTGCGATGACACTCTCCCCGATAAACATCGACGCGTAGACCAAGACCTTCTGGATCGGACGCTGTTTTCTCCATCGCCTCAAGGTGATTGTGGAATGAACCTGATAGAAGACCCATAACACTGCGTCTGCGAGCTTTGCCCAACGCTTACGCTTCTTCTCAAGCACTAACTCTTCAGCCATGGGTATAGGGGCAGGGAGGTTTATCCTCTGAGATCTTGCCCATCTCCTTGAGTATCGCTGTCGTCGAATGAGACCCTTTGCGAGTGATGAAGACCACCCTGCCACCACCTTGGACTATGGTGGGCTCTTCAATTGGATGAGGAGCATACTCTTCGCTTGCGCAATAGACATCGGGCCTCAGGCGTTTATACGCTGCTATAAGAGCGCCCTCCTCAAAGAGGCAAGCATAGTCGACTCCCCCAAAAAAGGCGACATCAATCAATCTTTGAGTGGCTTTTCGCAATGGGCGTTCTTGGCCTTTTCTCCGGCGGATATATTCATCAGTGTTGAGCAGGGCGACGAGAATATCCCCGTGTGTCCTCGCTTGTGATAGAAAATAGTTATGCCCTTCGTGGTAGGCATCAAAACAGCCATTGACCGCTACAAGAACCTTGCCTTCTTGGCGCAGCGGCTTTGTGATTGCGACGATCTCGTCAACTGACGCGCAGATTTGACCCATACCCATCGCCAAGCGACGAGGCGCTTTTAAAGATTG
>DATDXB010000244.1:0-4783 GCA_035289465.1 Candidatus Nanoarchaeia archaeon | reverse complement strand
ATGGGCTTGATTGATTATGATTTGTACAAGAAGACGTATCGCGTTTCTACTAAATTTACGAATGATCTGATGAAGGTCGGATTGATGTGGAAAGCACAGCTCAAGAAGATGGGCTATGAGATGGAGTAGAATTCTGTTTTTCTACATCATACTGTTTAGAGCAGCACCTATCGCATACCCTGCTCCTAAGGCCAAGGCACCTGTCATCGAAGCACCAATGAGTGCCCCGCATCCTTCAGCCGCTTTGAGACCATCCTCTTTTCCCTTTGATGATTTCATGACTCTTGATACAGAATAAGCAGCATATGCTCCAGGAGCGGCCAGCGCTGCAAGCCCAAGAGGCACGATATTTGCGCCCCATGCCAGTCCAGCCCCTATGCTCAATAATCCCAGAGATTGATACATGAAGTCCTCTGTGCTCTGAGGGAATCTGATCGTCTCATCAGCACGCCACTGAATATCCATGCCCGTCATCCTTCGGACTATATTTGTCGACGAGATATAGATGAATCTGGCTCCTGGATTTTTCTGCTTCAAGTACTTCGCGTGACGCGCACCGACGACGGTAAGATCAGGATGTTCTTGCTGATAGACAGAATTCATCGATTCATTCCTGTCCTTGAGAAGACGACCATCCACTGCAGCTCCTGCGATCCGGGCCATGGTCTTGAGTTCCTTGTCGTCGTCTACTAAACGTTCAAGCTTGCTGGATTGTGCCGGTTCAAAGACATCCCAATACTTGAGATCACCTGCTATGATTCTTGCGCCTCTAGCCTCCAAACACCTCGCTAAATCCGGAAAGAAACCCTTATACTCCCTCCAATCAGGAAGTATTTCGAGCATCGCACTTGACGCAGAAGGATATCTTTGAGCAAGAAATTCCACGATCCTTGGATAGAGGTGATCCTGATGAGCCACTCCGACGATAACCTGCTCCATGACTGACTTGGGAACTGTTACCTTTTAAAGCTGGCGGGAAACCATCGAGTCTAGAGTTTAGCGTAAAGTTTAGATACCGCTTGTTCTCTTTAGTGGACAATGATAATCCGACTCTATCAGGAGGGAAGAATCAGCCTCCGCGAAGCGGCACGACTATGCAGTGTCACTCTTCGCGACATGCTCTATGCCTTGAGAGACCACGGAGTATCAGGCAATGTCAGCTACGATACCCAGAAACGAGCGCTAGAGATCATAGAAGCATGGAAATGACGCTTTCAATACTCATCAGACTTCGTCAACACTATCGCACCCTTATCCGTGATATACATCGTGTGCTCGGCTTGAGAGACCTTGCCTCCTGAATCCTCGACCAGAGGAGGATAGCCCTTGATAATGCCTTCCTTGAGGAGCTCTCGTAAGGCGAAATTGACTTTTGATGCTGGTAGCTGCTTGACGAGCCATCTCGGAGCAAAGGGAAGACCGTTGTACTCTTTGACTATTTTGAGCACTTCTCTGCCGAAGGGGGACCTTGGGTTCTTGTCTTTGACCTGCATGAAGACCTGGCAGTCGTGAGCCTCGTGGATGAGGCCTGTTCTGCCGTCGGTTGCGAAGGGTTCGATTGCGATGATCATATGCTCTTGGAGCCTCACATTTGATCTGTTGTCAAAATTGGGAATGCCGGGCGTGGCGTGGATATCATATCTGCCGATGCCATGACCAGAGAGATTTCGCACCGGATTGTACCCATAACTCTTGATGGTCTCCTCGATGACCTTGCCGATCGCTCCGACTTTGACTTCTGGGGCAAGCATCTTGATGGCGTTGTTCAATGCGTCACGGGAGGCTTTGACCAAGTCGGCGTATTTTCCGGAGAGATCTATAGTGACCGCATTGTCTCCTACTGCACCGTCTATATGGACACCGACATCGATACAGATCACTTCGTCTTTTAGGATCGTCTTTTCGTCGGGAGCAGCACAATAATGGGCCGCCGCTTGATTGAGATTGATCTGGACAGGCCATGCAGGTTTTCCGCCTAATGAAATGATCTTCTCCTCCACCTTTTCTGATACTTCAAGAAGAGATGCGCCTGACTTGAGATGTTTGGTCGCGAAGTTGAGCGATTGGGCGGCTATTTTGCCTGCTTTTTTCCAGAGCGCAAGGTCGGTAGGGTCGATGATATTGTCCATCGCATCGACGGACAGGCGAGAGGATAAAAGGGTTGCGGTAGAATAGAAGAGGACATAAGTTATCGGACTAAGCGTGTCCTCTTCTAGACAGTAAACGCCACAGTCTATTCTGTCCTTTAATTTGTGGGGTTTACTAGAATGTGATGAAGGAGCGATAGAGAGGACTAATAGACGATGGCGACGACTAATCTGCGGACATCAGTGAATCTGACCCTAAATGGGTCCGGAGAGGGGTTGTTGTCTCCCTTCGTGATCGCGTACCATCCCTTGTCGTCTTCTGCGATATCTATGACGCGGTGGATAATGGTGCCTCCTGTGTTTGGAGTCTGGTAAGAGATGATGTCACCGACGCTGATCTGGTCCGGCGATCTTGGGACGATCTCAATGGCGTTAGCGCTGGCATCAAGGACTGGATCCATCGAATTGGTGTCGGTGAACTTGGCCCATTGAGGGGCGTCGATATTGAGAACGACCTTGTTGTCGTAGACCTCAATCGCATCCTCAGGAACATGATCTGAAGGAGAATCACGGTCTGGATTGGTATAGGGCAGCGCGAAGAGATCAAGCGAAGGCTGGGCAAAGGGAGTCTCCTTTGCGACTTGGTTTGGCACAGAAATGATACCTCCGGCTACCACACCTAGGAAAAATACCAGGATTGCCGTGATGCTATAGATCGCTAAACGCACTTATAACCACCTAGTAGTAATTACACTAGGTGATTTAAAAAGGTGCGCCTGCGCCTGATATCCGCGGAAATGCCGAAGCATTCCCGCTATTGACTACCAGGGAGCGCTACTACAGCAGAGCTATAGAGTATGAACCCCAACAGTATCAGACGCAGGGCAATGTACGAAGAAGGACTTAGGTCCCTAGCTTCGCATCGATATCATCAATTTCTTGAGCCCTAATAACAGGAACGCTACCGTCCACCAGGAAAGTGGCCAGTTCAGTCCCCATCGCGCTAGAGCGCCAAGGTCTTGCAGCAGGAAAATCACGCCAACTAGTAGCACGATTAAGGCCATCGCTTTGCAACCACACGAACTAGGTCCGCATGATGAGCAGGCCGCTGCTGATGACATTACCATTCTTTTTGCCATAGAGTTTCACCTCAATTGACTAATTGCACTTGAGGCGATATAAGAATTTGGGACGTACACTACGGCATTCACGCACTGAGCGCCAATGGCTGAGCGGTGATCACTTCTGATGCTCTCTGTGACTCTTGTTTGTGCTGACTCCGTACAGGTCTTTGCCTTTTTATTGTCTTGAGCATCCGGTCCAGCTCCTTTGTGGAGACTTCTCCTACAAATGCAGGCTCGACATCCTTAATCACTCGTTTGCGCAGCTTGTGCGTCGATGCCTGCTTGGCGTATGCGACCCAACCTTCCAGAAAATCGTAGATCCCGTCGTAGGTCCCTCTATCAGAACCATAACACAGCATCCCTTGAGATAACTTTCTGCGGAATTTCCTCAGATTCGAGCCCTTCAGCAATCGATGATGGAGGAACACACGAAATCCCAAGAAAGCCGTGCCTTGACGCAAAGATATGACTTTTGATTTCTCTGGATGCAGACGCAGACCAAGCTCTTGTCGCAAGAACCCATCAATCCGATATCTATAGTCCTCCAACAGGTGCGCAGACTTATCCATGATAATGAAGTCGTCCACGTAGCGAAGGTAATATCTTGCCCTCAGATGGAACTTCACAAACCTGTCCAACTCATTCAAGAACACATTCGCAAAGAACTGAGAGGTCAGATTTCCCAAGGGCATCCCCACCCCTTGCTCTTTGACTGAAAAATTCGAGAGGATTATTCTTACCAACCATAACACGCGAGGATCCTTGAGCCTTCTTCCCACGACCCTCAACAATCGATCATGATTCACGGTATCAAAATAACGCCTGACATCAGCCTTGAGGACATGGGCTCTTTGTCTGTGATTTAGTGTCACCTTTCGCGAAAAGCTTTCGAATCGCCTTATCGCTGCAAGCACGCCTTTGCCCTTTCGATTCGCATACGAATCAAAGATGAATCCCCTATCGAATATCGGCTCGATCACATTGCACAATGCATGATGCACGACCCTGTCCCTAAAATCCGACTTGCTGATCCGTCGCGTCTTTGGGTCCCTCAAGATAAATGTCTGCAAAGGCCTTGGCCGATATGAGTGAAGCAAGAGTTCTGTCCTCAAATCAGAAAGATTCTGCTTCAAGCCCTTCTCGAAGTCCCTAACATAGGGCTTGGTCGTCTTGCCCTTTCTCGCTTTCTGAAACGCAAGCAATAAGTTCTCATGAGAACAAATCTGGTCATAGAATGAAACCTCTGATGCTTGGACCATTCGCACGAACCGGGGGTTGTTGTCGATGTCGTCGCCGTTGACGTTGGAATTGTTGCTGACGTGAACGACCCAGACCGGACGCATGTAGCCCTCCGAACCGCTCTCTTCACTACCCCTTCACGCATGTCGAGGTTGTATTTCATAACAGTAATCCAAACACAACCGTCATGGCCCAAGGGCATGTGGCCCAAGCACCGTCACCGCTTTCGCAGTGTGAGGCTTGCGATTCGATTGAAAGAATCCTTGATTAAAAATGCGCTGTCCATACATCTCTTATTTTTTCGCGCTTCGCGATCGGGCCTTTGGCCCTCCC
>DATDXB010000243.1:0-12034 GCA_035289465.1 Candidatus Nanoarchaeia archaeon | reverse complement strand
CAATCCCGTGCTTGTTGCAGGTTACCTAATAGTACTGTAGGGTTTGATTTCTCTAGTGTTCTACGCATATGCTCAAACTGCGAAATCTCGTTCGCGAGGCAAGTCGAGGAAATAAAAAAGAGAAAAATCAGGCAAGATCTATGGCCTTACCATCCACGATCTTCTTGAAGGCGAAGTCCTTGGTGAATCCACCTTTGCTATCAGACACTAGTGTTCCTGACATACCATCGTAGTTTTTGAGCGCCCTAAGATGCGTCGCCACAACGTGTGTATCCGTGCTCTTGGTCGCTCTCATCGATTCGGCAAGCATCATCACGGCGTCGTAGGCCGAGTCTGCTCCGATGTCGATAGGGATGCCAAACGCATCGTTGTAGCGTGCTTCAAAGGCTGGGTCGGGTGTCAGCGACGTCAAAAACTCCATGCCCTCGTAAGCACCGTCAGCGGCGTCGATGGTCGCCTGGTCGATGGTGATCGAGTACAGGGGCAGCTTGACCTTGTGGGCTACCAGACCCTTGGCGACAAGTGTTCCTACCAGGACTCCATCAGTCGTCGAGACGATGGCATCAATGGCGCCTCGTTTGTGGGCATCGACGATCTTGAGGACCTCGGTGCTTACTACGGTGTCAGTCGGCAGAGGCTCTACCAAGACGACAATGGAACCGCCAAGCTCTTCAAAGCGCTCGACAAAGGCAGTGGTCTGGTCCTTGACCCAGACCTCTTGAGCTCCGATCAGTGCCACATTACGGTGTCCTTTGGCAAAGACATGGTCAGCAAGGACCCGTGACAGGATGAAGTCGTGAGGCCAGGTGTTGAACATGAGCTCATGCGCTTCATTGAAGTCTTTGACTCCAAGCGAAGGTGAGATCATGACGACACCCTTGTCTTTGGCGGGATCCACAAGGGCAAGACCGCTGCGGGACCAAGTGGTTCCGATGATGAACTTGACACCTTGGGTGTCCACAAGGTGACCAAAGGCGCTCAGGGCCTTCTTGGCGTCGGCCACATCATCTTGATGGATGACATTGACACGCTTACCGAGGATACCGCCTTGGGCATTGATCTCGGCGACAGCCATGTCGATACCGTGTTGTTCGGCCGCTCCCCAGGCAGAACCTTCACCGCTCAGGATGAGGATGCTACCTAACGTGAGGGTGTCTGACGGCGTGGTGCTGGAGCAACTTGCCAGCACGAGCAGGAGCACCATTATTGCGGCTAGGGTTTTCATACGATCCTCCGCCCCGAGGGGCTAATGTTACTATTAATGGGGGACTATCTTTAATTACTTTTATCCTCCAAAAAAGGTGGATAATAATAAGATTTAAAAGGCCCAAATACAAAGGAATACACATGGACCATCGCATCCTCGAGGACCTCGGACTCACCAATGCAGAAATCAAGGTCTATCTCGCCCTGCTGGAATTAGGGAGCGTCTCAGCAGGACCCATCATCGAGAAGTCTGGCTTGCAGAGTTCAGTCGTCTTTCTTGCCATAGGCAAGCTGATGGAAAAGGGACTAGTATCCTATGTCAAACAAGGAAAACGTCGCCTATACCAATCGGCAAACCCCAAACACCTGCTTGACTATATCGACGAGAAAAAGGAGCGTTTTGAGGAGATCTTGCCTGAGCTCTTACAGAAGGCAAAATTACCAAAAAAAGCTCCTGAAGTAAGCACCTTTCAGGGCGTCAAGGGCATCCGTGAACTGCTCTATGAACTCCTCGACGCAGGGGGGACTGAGCACCATACCTTTGGATCGACAGAGAAATCGCTGATGATGGGCGAGCAATGGTGGATCAGCTACCACAAAAAGAGGACTGCGAAGGGCATCAAGGCAAAACTCCTCTTCAATGAATCACTGAGGACATTCATGGCAAAGGCGAAGTATCCTCAAGCAGAGCTCAAATTCACGACAGCAGGATTTGAACCCCTCACCGAGACCATCATCAGAAATGACACCGTGGGAGTCATCATCTGGACAGACAAACCACTAGGAGTTCTTATTCGAAACGAGGTCGCTGCGGATTCATATGACAAGTTCTTTGAGGTGCTCTGGAATCAGGCAGAGAAATAGATTAGAAACTCAACACAGGCCTATCGTCTAAAATTCCCGCGCGATGGCCCGCCATGTCCTCTCTGGCCTCCAAATCTACTGGGTCCGCGTTGTTGTCCAAAGCGTCCAGGCGCTCGTGGGCCGGAGCGTTGTCCGCCAAAGCGTCCGCCCTTTGGTGGTGGTCTGGCAGCTGCTCCGGTAGCTCTCATGGCCAAATCAGAGTGGAATGGGTGATCGATCACGACAGCGATTGGCTTGCGTATCAGGTGTTCGATCATGCGTAAATAATCGCGTTCATTGGCGCTGCAAAAGGAGATGGCGTGTCCTTGTTCTCCGGCGCGGGCGGTGCGTCCGATGCGGTGAATATAGGTCTCAGGCTCATTAGGAAGTTCGTAGTTGATGACGTGGGTCACGCCGTCGATATCAATGCCTCGTGCGGCGATGTCAGTGGCGACAAGCACGCGTGCCCGCCCACGACGGAATGCTTCAAGTGATGCTGTGCGTGCTCCTTGACTCTTATTGCCATGGATGGCTTCTGTACGGATCTGTGAATGATTGAGCATCATGGCCACCTTATTTGCGACGTGTTTCATCTGTGTGAAGACGATGACTCGTTTGAATGCTGGATCAGAAAGCAATTTGAGGAGAAGAGGGTCCTTGTGTTCTTTATTGACGAAATATGTGCTCTGCATGATGCGGTCGACAGTAGGTTTTTCTGGTTCGATGGTGACGTGGACCGGATCATGGACCAGAGTGCGAGCAAGGACGATGACTGCTGGTTCAAGTGTCGCTGAAAAGAAGAGGGATTGGCGTTTAGGTGGTAATCTCTGGATGACTTTTTTGATGTCGGGGATGAATCCCATATCAAGCATCCTGTCGGCTTCATCAAGGACGAAGACTTCGACTTCATTCAAGCGCACAAAGCCTTGGTTCATGAGGTCCAATAAGCGGCCAGGTGTGGCGACAAGCACATCGACGCCGCGATTCATGGCGTGGACTTGGGGTCCTTGTCCGACTCCGCCAAAAATGACTGTGCTCGCGAGACGTAGGTACTTCCCATACACCTTGATGCTTTGGGCGATCTGGGCCGCGAGCTCGCGGGTCGGGGCAAGAATCAAAGCGCGAGGGGAGTTTCGGGAGGGGAATTTCTGGGCTTGGGAAAGGCGTTGGAGAATAGGTAGGGTGAACGCAGCAGTCTTTCCTGTGCCTGTCTGTGCGCAACCAAGCAGGTCCTTGCCCGCAAGAAGCGAAGGGATGCTTCGCTCTTGGATAGGAGTGGGAGTGGTATAGCCTTCGTCACGCACAGCACGCTGGATGGGCTCAATTAAGGCTAGATCGGCAAAGGATGTCATGTGTAATGCTTCGGACAACGGTTGCGTTATAAAGCTATTGGAGATTAAGAGATTAGCTTTGACGTCGAGAGGTGAAAAAGAATAGAAAAAAAGCGGCGGCGCGGGGAATTTCAAGCTGCGGGAACACCGCAAGCTATTTGAACCCCGAGATCCTTGCGGAAACCAAGGTCTGAACTTGGCGGCTTTACCGAGTTTGCCTACGCCGCCGCCTTTGGCGCGTTTTGCGCCATCTTTCTTTGATTACAGCTTGGGCCCCAAGGTGTAATCTCAGAAATGCCACCAGCATTTCTGTTGATTCAATCTTCTTAATCCCTCTTTGCACAGAAAAGCCGAAAGACTTTCGAAGCCAATGGAAAAAGGACATATCCTGTCGAAAATTCTTCAGAAAATCAATCAATTCATGAAACATTTACGGACTGTCCGAAAGGTGTTCGATGGCTTCTCGAAGGACACGTCGTTGATGCCGTGCGATCTTGATATGTCTCCATGCCACCATCGGCACAAAGATAGTCGGCAATAAGAGCAGTCCAAGAATACCCCATCCGATGATCTTTCCGAGTTCAGAGGTCCTTTGGTAATCCATCTCACGTATTTGTCGTTTGAGGTGGTTTCGTTGCGCAGAATTCATCTTATTTGCCTGAAGCCTCAAGTTCGTCCTTGAAGCGTTTGAGTGTCTTCATGATATGGTCTGGCTGTGTCTTGGTGATTTGAGCGGTCAATTGCACAAGGTCTCCTGTGGATTCTTCAGTAGACATGAGCTTCAAGACATCCGCAGTCACAGGCTTGCCTGCGCTCTTGAGTTTCTTTGCCTTTTTCCATTTCTCAAAGAGTTCAGCGGAGCGTTTAGGGACTTGAGCAGCCTTGCATCCAAGTAATTTGGCGGCATCTTCGATGAGTGAGCCTTCCTCACGGAGGATAGCGTCAGCGGCAGTGCCTGCGACAAAGGTCAAGCGCACGACGCCATCTTGGATCTTTTGAGCTTTCAAAATCTTGATCTTGCCGATCTGGGAGGTATTATCGAGGTGAGTCCCTCCGCAGCACTCGACATCGACTTCAGGGATCTCCACGATGCGCAGTTGTTGCCCAGGGACAGCGCCGCCCTGATAGATCTCCATGCCGTATGCCTTTTCCGCAGCATCGCGGGGCATAAAGGCCTTCTTGATGTGGATCTCTTCTTTGACGATCTTGTTGGCCTCAGTCTCGATCTTATCCAAGGTAGCCTGGTCAAGGGATTCGTAGTGAGTGATATCCAAGTGGGCTTTCTCCACGGTCTTCTTGGCCCCAGCCTGGTTGATGTGATGGCCAAGCACGCGGCGAGCGGCGGCATTCAAGACGTGCGTCCCTGTGTGATGTTGGGCGAGTTGGAAGCGTCGGTGCCAATCGATCTGGCACTTGACCTTCTGCCCGACTTTGAAGGGTGCTTCTTTCTCAAGGAGCTGTACGATGTAGGGGCCTTGCTTAAAGACGTTCACGACGCGGATGCCCTCCATCGTCCCCGTGTCATATTCCTGTCCTCCAGAGGTGGGATAAAAGTAGGTCGACTCAAGCACGACATGTTTGCCGATGACTTTGGCGACCTTACCTTCAAAGTCCTTCTTGAGCCAATCATCGTAGTAAAGCGCCTTCGTCTCAACAACACCAGTCAAATCAAGCGCTTCGCGCTGTTCTTTCTCTTCCACTTGGATTTGGTGGCGCTTCTCTTGTCGTTCAGCTACAAGTGAATAGAAATTGTCAGGGACATGGATCTCCTTGCCCATAGCACCGGCAGCATCCTTGATGATATTGGGAGAGACGCCTTTAGAATCATAGAGCTCAAGTAAGAGCTCAGTATCAATCTTCACTTGATCGCTCAATAGCTTCTCGACGACTTGTTTTGCCATCTGTTTTGTAGAGGCGAACTTTGCCATCTCGACCTCAAGGATCTTGCGCACATCATCAAGGTGCAAAGAGAGTTCTGGGAACAGAGGCTTCAATTCCTCAGCATGCCAGACGCAGACATCAGGGAGATGGATTTTCCAATCATATCGCTCGATGAAGGAGAGCGCGCGTCGAAGTAAGATCCGTAGGTTATACCCGCCGCCGACATTGGAGGGCAGGGCGCCGTCATTGAACGCAAAGAGCAAAGTGCGGGCGTGTTCTGCGACAGAATAGATACCAGATAATGGCTCCATCTTCTCGCGGAGAATCTGGGCATTGACTCCTAATTTCTTACCGACAACAGTCCATGCCTTGTCGATGTCTTCGACTTCGTCGATATTGAGCATACCTGCATAGGGGACGAACTTAACTAAGAGCGCGTCATCCTTCTGATATCCGGTCGCATGAAGCAATTTCTTGATCACATGAGGGAAGACAGCGTCAAAAGACGTGGGCAGTCCTTGGGAGAACCAGGCATTGCGTTCCATGCCCATGCCCATGTCCAGGACCTTCAACTTCAGATCTTTGGCATTGCCTTCGCCATCGACTTCGTAGAGCATGTAGACTTGGTTGCCCAGTTCACAGCCGCGGGAGAAGCATTCGATGCAGCAGCCCAGATTGCCGCCGCCTGCCCAGGTGTCTTCCATAAAAGTAAGCTCATCCTTAGGGATACCCAGTCCTTGCGTCCACCAGGTGTACCAGTGCTTGAAGGCTTTGTTCTGGTCCCAATCTTTGGGTGGGACAAACATGTGCTGGCCGATCATGACAAAGCCGGTGAAGTGCGACATGGTGATGCCGACATTGTCGACGTCATTAAAGCGCATGCAGAATTGTGGGATGGTCAAAGGATTTGCTGGAGGTTTCACTTCCCCCGATATCACATAGGGCTGAAAGGCCGAAATGGAGGCCATAACATAATCAGCAGTGGGATTCCATCGTGCCACAACAGGGTACCTTGAAATCGGCGTATAACCAAACTTCCTGAACATCTCTGAGAAATTCTTCCAGACATCAGCATACGACATCGCGTTCTTGGCGGGCGTCTTGTTGATGAACGCGAAGCTCTCACCGACAGCACAAGAGGGATCGCCGCAGATCTTGCGGGAAGCATCTACATTCCAGAAGGGTTTCTTGCAGGTCTTGCAGATATTGCGGGTGAAGCCCTCTGCCTTAAGCACCACAGTAGGATAGTACTTATCTGGATCTTTCCAAAAGATAGGACGATACTTCTTGACAAGTTCCTTCTTGGAGAGCATAGCCTGTTGGTACAATGGTCGCTTTTTAACTGTTGTGCAAGAAGATTTATAAATCATCTAGAAGGAGGAGGTGATGTGCACGTTGGAGTGGTATCCATTTCCAAAGCTCGGGACGCCTGGTGGATACACCAAAGGAATGCAAGCCTTTAAGATTGGAAGCTTTATCAAGAGAGGGACTCGCATGGACAAAGACCGTTCAATTAAGCTAAACGAGGAAGGTTTTGAGTTGTACGAGAAAATAGTACAACTGAAGCTGGCATCTTCTGATGGCAAGAGATATGAGACTGATTGCGCGGATACTGAGCTGATTTTAATGATCATCCAGTCCATCCCTTCGCCTAAAGCAGAGCCGTTCAAGGTTTGGCTCGCAAAAGTCGGCAATGAGAGGATAAATGAGACGCAAAATCCGGATTTTGCAATTCTCACTAACGAGATCACAAAGGCATGATCTGAAAAGCAACATATTCAATGCCTTGATGCAGAAAGCGTTCAAGGGTGAATTGGTATAATGACCAAGATTAATGTCATGAACAAAGAAATTGGCTTTTGCACAGTTAATGATTTTGATTTTATATGTATGACTGACATTGCAAAGTATAAGGATTCTGAACGAAGCGATTATCTTATTCAAAATTGGCTTAGAAATAGGAATACTATTGAGTTTTTAGGCATTTGGGAGCGCATAAACAACCCTCAGTTTAATCCCATCGAATTCGATGGGTTTAGAAAAAAAGCCGGATTAAATAGCTTTATTCTTACTGCCAAGCAATGGATAGAGAAAACAAATGCAATCGGGATCATTTCAAAATCTGGAAGATATGGCGGGACATACGCTCATAAGGATATCGCTTTTGAGTTTGCATCTTGGATTTCTGTAGAATTTAAACTTTATTTAATAAAAGAATTCCAAAGACTAAAAGAAGAAGAAAGCGATAGAAAATCTCTGGATTGGGATATAAAAAGGAATTTGGTAAGAATCAACTACCGAATTCATACGGACACAATTAAAAGGCACCTTATTCCCGAAAAGATATCTATAACTGAAGAAAAGCTCATTTATGCTACAGAAGCTGATATCCTGAACCTTGCGCTCTTTGGATCGACTGCGAGGGAATGGAGGGAGAAGAACCCTTCATTTGAGGGCAATATGAGAGATTATGCTGATGTTACCCAATTAATCTGCTTGTCAAATCTTGAGAATCTTAATGCGCATTTCATAAAAGAAGGGATCCCTAAACTGTCGAGATTAGAGAAACTGAACAAGATTGCGATTGAGCAGATGACGTTATTGGCAGATCAGCCGGAGATTAGAAAGTTAAGATGAGAGTTTAACATGAAAATTACGCTGAACGAGGAAAGTCTTGAGTTGTACGAGAAAATCGTACAACTGAAGATGGAGTGCCCATACCATGCAAGTTGGAGAGGAAAGGATTATGAAGAATGATGAAACAATCCCTCCGGCAATTAGAGAGTACAGGATGGCTCTTGAAGAATACTTTAAAGGCAAGTCCAAGCCAAAAGATGAGAAAGAAAGCAAGAATCAGATGGAAGGATTCATGTATTGGTATAACAATGTGAGAAAACAGAGCGATACGGGAAAAACACCTGCCGAAATGTATAAAGATGTCTATGGAAAAAGCCCAAGATGAAATGCTTTTACTGCTATCAATGAAAAAAGCCCAAACCCTATTTTTTTGTCTCGATATATTCCAGAACTTTCTTTGCACTTTGCTTCGAGGTCGGTCTTGATGTGTCCAATACGAGATTCTTTCTCCCCGAAATGATCCCGCCGCCTCTATGTCTCACAAGCCATTCTTCAAGTCCTTCTTGTGAATGCAGTTTTCCATGCGACTGTCGTGATATGTTCTTGACTCGCTTTCTGAGAATAGCCGGATCGCATGTCAAACGGACAAGATAGACTCTCCCTTGATTGTTTTCGACGACACGGATTAGTCTGCGGATATAATCTCGTTCACCAGTATACGCCATGGTCATCACGATACCTGGAACGTTCTGCTTTACTGCTTCTCGGACAATATCTAGCCTGATTTTCTGGATGATCGACCAAGAACGAGGGGATTTGGAATCAAGGACAGAAAAACAGAGATCGATAACAGCGTGATTATGAAATAACTTGAATGTTGTCGCTTTACAAATCTCTTTTGCGATAGTTAATTTGCCGCTTGCAGGAGGACCATAGATCAGGATCGCCTTCATGATGTTCAGGCCTGAAAATTACTTTATTAACCTTTTGACACAGGGAATCCTACGCCAAGATTCAAGCTCTCACAGGGGGTAATTAGCAACTACTCCGATTTCCTTGACCACTTGAGCCAGTGTCTCAGGTCCATGCAATCGGATGGAGCAGACCCAGTGGTCTTCTTGTCCAATGGGAACCGTGAGGCTACAGGATGTAAGAGTGAGATTGCCCCGGGCATAGAGACATTCTGAATTGATATCGTCTTGATCGCCAAGCTGGGCCAAATAAGTATCGATATTTTCTCGCGTCTCATTGTAGAACAGGAGGGATATTTTACCAGGAAACGTCACAGAATCGTTCTGTTCTTCCTTCAAGCAAAGATCATAGGAGGTAGAGACATTAGGGCTCGCGTCCGAGGTTGAATTGATATCAGAAGTACCCTCGTATGAACACGCACTCAATACAACAAGCAATGCAATAATCGCTGATTTTATCATAGCATCCTGGAGATTGTAGAACAATATAAAGATTCACTCAAAGATCAAGAAGAAATTAACCAAAAAAAGAAGAAAAACAAAAGTTTTAGGGGATGGAACTAAAGGAGTTTAGTACTCCTCTTCGTCGTCCTTCTTGAGCTTGTTAAATCCGATCACCAACACGACGATGATCAGTAAGCCCACGAGGATCAAGACCAGGGTCTCAAGCACGCTTCGTAAGGTGCTTTTTGAGGCCTTGACAGGTTCGGCTGGTTCAAGCGGCTGTGCCTGTGCGGCGACAACGACTTCAACGGTTTCCTGCTTCTTCTTGGTCTCTTCGCACTGAGGGTTCTCCATCACGGTGACGCGGGTAGTTCTGCGCTCGGTCTGGTGGCCTTCGTCAAAGGTCAAGGTGACCTCTGCGTCGTAGGCGCCTGACTGTGCACAGAGTGGGACGCGCATGAAGATCTCTTCAGTCTCTTCCTCGTCATTGGCTTCGACCTCATCAAGGTAATCTGAGCCGGACAACTCAAGGGCTGGGATTGCGACATCAACGCGCACATCCTGTTCGTCCTTCTCGCCCTGGTTCTCGACGCGCACAGTGGCAAGCAGAGCTTGGCCGGCGGTCACGGAACCCGAAGGGGTGAAGACGATGTCCTCGATTTTCAGATCGTGTCTGTCGACGTCGATCTTGAGGTTGTAGTTTTGTAGTGTCACAGTTCCGTCGCGGTCGCTGACCATGATGCGGAGCTTGTAGTTGTCCTCTTCGACATCCTCATTAAGCTTAATGGGCAAGACGAAGCGTTTCGTCTCGTTGACGTCGAGGCTGAACAACTTTGTGGACGCAGACATCGGTGCGACATCATTGTACTCAAAGCCGGACATGAAGGCTTCAAGCTGGATGTCGTCGATGTTTGCAGTCGCAGTGAGCAGGACTTCGACTTCGATTTCGTTGTCACGAGTGACGTCAAATCTATTGGTCTGGGTGGTTAACAGAACGACGTCATCAACTTCCACCGAATCTATTCTCACCGGCACGGCCATGGCAGTACCGACAAGCAACAGAATTGCTAAAATTCCAATCAATGCTCTCATAGTATTCCATCCCCCGAATGGTTGTTATTGAGCAGTGGAAAATCCCCCGCGATATTTAAAGGTTTCGCTGTGTGAGTATTAGGGAGTAGTAATAATCCCCCACTCGAACGCCGCTTCGGGACTCTGAAGCATAAGAGGTGTATAAATAGGGGTCTTATGTCCCCAGAGCCATGCAATTCAAGCATCAGGCCCTAGCCCTTGCAGGTATATTCTTCGCATGGGTCTTCATCATTAACATAGTCAATACCTCCGATCTTGATTCTGACGAGGCAAGACATGCCTCACAGGGGCTGATCATAAAGGCCTATGTTGAACGGATAATGGACCAAGGCTACGTCTCCTACCGCACATTCCTTGATAACGAATTCACGGCAAGATATCCCTTGGCCCGATTCTATGGCCTCTATGATCCTCCTCTTCACGCGATGATTCTGGCCATGGTGTTTTCGGTCTTTGATCCCAATATCGCGACAGCACGCCTGGGCAGCCAAGCGATCATCGGTCTGTTGCTCCCGTTATTGTTTCTCTTCATGAAGGATCTCTTGGGCGACCCAAAGACCGCGCTTGGGGCGACAGCGCTCTTCTTGCTTCTGCCCCCCGTATTCTTAGGAGGAAGGCAAGTGATGCTGACAGTTCCTGTGGCGATCCTGAGTGCAGGCTGGTATTATTTCACCTTCCGCAATGGCAGTCCCCAGTCAGCATCAGATACTCTCAAACGAGGGATATGCGGTGGCTTGTGTCTTGCCGCTGCAAGTTTGATGATGTATCAGACGCTGGTGTATGTGCCTTTGTTTATGGTCGCCTACACAGTGATTGAGATCTCGCGCCATGGACGACAACTTCTGCGCGAATGGAAAAAGACAGTGATGCTTGTCATGCTCATCCAAGCAGTGATCGTCGCGCTTCTCGTCCCGGGCTGGTTTCAGGTCAGTTTCTCAAAGAGCAATATATTCTCTATGATCTCAGAAGCAGGGACTCAGGAGATCAAGGGCGGTGTGCAAGGATCAATCGTCTATTGGCTCTCGTTTATCGGACAACTCCTGAGTCAGACCTATTTTGTCGCGATTCTTGCAGTGGCGGCCTTGCTGGACAGGGAATGGATCAAGCGCCATTGGCCCCTTATCTTATTCATCAGCGTTGCATTATGCTCAGCGACATTGATGCTCTCAAACCGACAACTCAGATATGTGGGCCATATCTTTCCAGGCATCGTAGCGCTGATGTTCATAGGCGCCAAAGTGCTCGCCCATAAGATGGGATTCACTCTGCGCCAATCGACGACAGTTTTCGTCGGATTATTGCTCGTGCTGGGAGCGTCAGATGTCGTGACTGCGTTCTCCTATTCACGCGACCAAGGCGTCTTCACCACAGCGTACGATTATCTCGCGACTCAGCCATCCCCCCGGACAGTCTTGAGTATTGAGATCGACGGTGAGAGGGATCCCTACCCGTACATGCATACGATGGATACGATCATGTTCAACCTGATGGCGATTGATAGGCCAGGTCAGACTGCCCACTCATTTGACGTGAGCTCCAAGAGAGGCTTGGCCGTGGCATTGGATCAAATCGATGACGCAGACTTGTATATCTTCGCATTTGGTCCTGCACTGACGACGCCCCTGGGCAAGCAGATCCATGGTTTCCTCACAGACAACCGATTGGAGATTGTCAATAAGGATCCTTACG
>DATDXB010000242.1:0-3367 GCA_035289465.1 Candidatus Nanoarchaeia archaeon | reverse complement strand
AGCCTCTTTCCTGTCAAGACGCCGCTCTATGGCGAGCCAAGATCCCCCTTGGCCCCCTACCGTCCATCAACAAAGGACATGTTCACCCACGACCCAAGAGCCCCTCTCGTCGAATTTCCCGCAAGCGTCTACACTGGCGCGATCAAACGCCTTCCGTTCTTGGGTGGGTTCTACATGAGGTCATTACCATACCCGATCCTCAAGCACATGCTCAAGAGCATCAACAAGCAAGGAAGACCAGGAGTGATGTACTTCCACCCATGGGAACCTTACACAGCGACGCTAAGGCCACAGATTCCTGCACATCATAAAATAATCAGTTTCATCGGTAACAGATCCTTCCTCTCAAAACTCGATCGCTTGCTCAAGGACTTTGAGTGGGGCACCTACAAAGAAGCGGCAAGGAGGATCTGGTGAGCGACTATCTCAAGAAGGGTGCTCGTGGTCTGTTAGTAGTCTTCATCTTCAGTTTCATGGGCAATATCGCAGGATATTTGACCAGGGCATTTCTCGCACGAACCATATCGCCAGAGGACTTCGGTCTGTTCTATTCAGTGTTCTCATTATCGATGTTTCTGATTTTGCTTGCGGGTTTTGGTTTTGGCGAAGCGCTGCCGAAGTATATTGCGGATGCGATGGCAAGGAGATTAGAGCATAAGATCCAGAGGATTATCCTCTTTGTGGCGATGATCAGGGTGGCGATCTCAGTCATCTTGGTCGCAGCCTTATTCTGGCTCGCGCCTTTCCTCGCAAGAACATATTATAAGACTGATGCGGCGATTCCTGTACTCTATTTGTTTTGCATCATTGTCCCTATCCTGCTTGCGGCAAGGACACTCTATAACATTCTACAGGGGTACCAGGATAGCTTCATGCTAGGGGTATTGGGTTTTGCCGAGAAGTTCTTCTTTCTGATATTTGTCGTCGTATTTGCCTGGGCTGGCTTTGTTATGGGCTCGGTGATGCCTGCCTATGCGTTCTTGTGGGGAATCATTCTGACAACGCTCTTATTCATCCCCGTGGTGGTGCTCAAAGTGAGGGCTCATGCGTCAGATGGCAAAGCATTGGGCGCAAGACTGCGCAATGGCATGACATCCTTCGCCGTTGCAGCGGTGTTATCTTCAATAGGTTACCTCCTCATCGGCTACACCGACACCTTGATGTTGACCTACTTTGTGGATCTTGCGCAGGTGGGTATCTATAATACCGTCCTCCCCACTATGCTTGTGCTGAGCTTCCTCTCAAGGACAGTTCAAAGCGTCTTCTTCCCCATGTCCGCAGAACTATATGCCAAAAAGATGATGGACAGATTACGCGAAGGGATCCGTCTGTTGGAGAAGTATTCTTTGCTTATAGCGATCCCTGTGGCGTTGACGACGGTCTTCTATCCCGACGTGATCTTGTCAGTCTTGTTCGGGGCGCCCTACGCAACAGGCGCGATGGCCATGCAGATACTGTCCATAGGTCTTCTCTGTTACACCCTCGGTACGATCTACCAATCTGCATTGGGAGGTATAGGATTTCCAAAGGAAGTCACAATTATAGTTCTTATCTCAGCAGTCTTCAATATAGTGGGTAATCTCATCTTGATCCCCCTGGCAGGTATCGTGGGTTCTGCGATGGCCACAAGCGCGAGCTACCTCATCATCATGGGGCTTACCCATTGGCGTTTGAGTAGAAGATTGTCAACGAGCTTAGCGTGGGGCTTTTTATTGAAGATGATATTCGCAGGAGCGGTGTTTGCCATAGTGGTCTGGGTGGCAAAATCTGCGATTTCGCTCAACCCTCTCATCGAAGCGGTATTGGTGGTACTTCTTGGATCAGCGGCCTATCTGCTGATCTGCTTTGCCCTCAAGGCGATCACTATCACCGAGATAAAGAGCTTATTGAGAGCGATTACTGCCCGGCCTGCACAGCAGCCTTCAGCTGAGTGATCTTCTCAGGACTGAGCAAGAAGTGTTTCTGGAAGGCTCTTCGTGCGTGAGCAGAATAGACGTGACGATTCTTCTGCACATCAAGGATCGCAGCTCTCAAATGAGAGGCGTCAGGTACGCTGACGACTCCGCACTTCTCATGCGAGATCAGTTCATGGATCTCGGGCACGGTGGTGCAGATGACAGGGATCCCTGCTGCCAGGCCTTCAATGGCTGAGCGGGGATATTCTGGGCTTTGCAGAAGTCCTGCGTAGGGAATCACGACGGCAGAACTCAAAGAGTAGTAGTTGCTTGCGTCTTCAAGGTTTTTATTGACGACGCGGACAGTGCACTTTCTCTCCTTTGACGAAAGCAGAGAGATCAGTTCTCTGTAATAATCTTGTCTCCAGAGTAAGACGACATCGATATTCAAATCGCTGACGGCATCAAAGAGGAGATTGATGCCTTTTTCCTGGAATCTCAACGAGGCTTCGTCTGGTGCTCCTCGTGGTGCTGAGGCGAAGAGTAGAGTGAATTTTTTTGGGGGATGGTTGCGGACATGGCTGTCTTCAATAGTGGGTGTGATGAGTGAGATCTTAGAGTCGGGAATTCCCAATCGGAGAAGTTCGTCCTGGGCTGTCTTGCTGGTGACGAGGATAGCAGGCGTCCGTTGAGCGATTTTGATGAATCGCCGTCGTACAGATGAGGGTATGTTTGTGAGCTGGTTGCTCAGAAGAGGGATGCATTTTCCAGGGGCTATGAGCGAAAATAGGGATTTATCAATGCCCCCTGGAAGGATGACGCGATCAAACGATTGGCAATGGTGTCTGTAGAATCGTGCGATTCCCATCCGTTGCGTGAGTCTTGACCAAGGCCAACGTGATGCCTCTTTGACGTTAAGGGTGATGGCCGTGCTCCCTTCGACAATAGGGTCGCCAGGTCGATGGTGGGTGATCAATGTAGCGCCAAGCACGCGAGAGTAAAGCTGCATCTGTTGTGCTTGGGCCTCATCCGGGCGAAGCAGTCCTGGTCCTGCGATGCAGATGCTCATGGTTTCCTGACCGCGATGACCCACGTTTGGGGGTGTTTGGCCTTAGTGTTCATAAGCGTGCGTTCAAGGGCCAGGGCTAGAGGGTATTTTTTGGTGATCTTGGGACCGATATGGGGGAATTTTTCCATAAATGTCATCAGGGACCAGCGTGGGTAACGGCAGAGGATGGGGGTGATGGAGATGATCTCAAAGCCCTCATGGCGCAGTTCATCGATGAGTTTGGTCTTTGTATAATAGACATCATGGACTGCGTTGCGAAATCCTCGTATGCGTGCCATTGCGCTTGAAGCTGCGTCAGCAAGCCATCCTGCGAAGCCTCGTCGCTGATTGCAGGCGTCAAAGATGAGTATTCCTCCCGGTTTGAGGACGCGTCGGATCTCTGCATAGGCTTGCGACCTATAGT
>DATDXB010000241.1:0-2213 GCA_035289465.1 Candidatus Nanoarchaeia archaeon | reverse complement strand
ATACCATTCATATCACCAAAACAAGCACATCTAAGGGAGTTCTTAAGATTTGTGGCCACAAATAAAGATATACTTGAACGTATACATAGTATGGCCCTATTTCCTGTGGAGATGATTCAAGTTCTATACTTTATATACCATGAAAAAGCCTCCTTTTGGAGGCTTTTCAAAGCGATCTCTGAGAGGTTTGACTCTTATTTGATGGTTTTTCAAACCTCTCTAAAGATTATATGCTGATAATTCCCGCCATGCGCAGAATCAAAATAACTCTGTTGTTCTCAATCGATGATGACGGGCGAGAGCGCGGACAGAGCGGGGAACAGGACGGAGAGGACGAAAATAATGAAGGTGACCATAAGGAGCATCAGGAGGGCCAAGGGAATGACATAAATCAAGGTGGATTTCTTCATGCTCATCTTGTGGACGTGATGGGTACCGATGATGACGAGGATCAGCGACCAGATGATGGCCGAATAGCCAATAAAGGGTATCCATCCTAAAAGGAAGTTAGGTGTCCCTGAATAAGCCAACATCTTGTAGGTGTCTTCGTAGCTTCCTTTGCCCGAGAAGATAAGGAGATAGACATGGACGATCCCGGCCATGACAAATCCCCAGCCGAGGGAGAGGACATATCCCACAAGGGCGAATATGAATAGTATTGAAGACGACCAGACTGGTTGCCAAGGACCAAGCAGGCCAGGAACACCGCCATATTCTGATCGGATAAGTGCCGCAATGGAGAAGTCAAAGACGACATGGACAAGCAATGCCATAAACATAGTAAATGCCTGGAGGAGGGCAAAATAGAGGAATGCGTCTTTAAGCCCGTGTTCCTTATGCAAGTGTGAGAAGAAATATCGCGGGTCTAAGAGGATGTCCTTGACTTTTTCGATGAGACTGTGCATGGTGGTCGTAGTTCTCCGCGTTATTTAAAGATGAGTGGTACGGCTGAGAGTCATAAGCGAATAAGCTTAGAATTCCCGCATCCTATCAATAGCGTCATGTCGCGCTTCTTCTTTGTTTTTCTCAGAGAGTAATTGTGTCATGAAATCCAGTTTTTGATTGCCTTGTTGCACGACTCTATCTACAGCAGAGATCTGCGCGATCATTTTTTGCAGCATAAGGGCTTGCTGGGCTGTCTCTCCTGGCTCAAGCTGTTGCGCTTCGCGGGATAAATTAAGCAATGAGCTCATCTCGCCTTTGCTCTTGCCGCTGATCAAGTGCAATTGCCCTAGTTCCTCGACGAGCCGCCTCATCAGTAATAATTGCTTGTCCTCTTCCATCTTGGTGAGATCAAGTTCTTCTTTGACCGCCCTTTCTTGGACAAGGACCTCATCGAGGGTCTTGTTGACTTTTTGTTGTTTGCGAAGCAGTAACAAGATGAGTCCGACACAGACGAGCACCAATAACGACAATATAGCAAAGACCTCAATCAAAGGCACGTCAAGCCCAAAGACATAGACCATTAGGAGATCACCTCGCGGCTGCGTCGCATAAAGGACGCCCAGATCCCCTCAAAGGGCGGCAATTGAGACAAATCAACCTGAGCAGTGTCTTCACCAGTCAGGTAGGTGGGAGAGAAGAGCGTGCCGTTCTCGTACAAGAAGCCACGTAAGTGATAGGTCTTGGGGTCTGGCACGTTGCGTAAACCATAATCTTTGACCTTTAATAACATTTCTTGTGCGTTCACAGACACAGGAGAGATGTAGTCGATGATGACATCATCGGTGCGATCATGCATCTCAAACTCAATTTCAAGCTTCTCTCGTGTTTTGTCATCGAGGTTTCCGACGAAATAGCACACTTTCATGGTCTGATTGCGTGCGTAGTCTTGTGGCGCGGTCATCACCGTCAAAGGATCGACGCGCAGAGGCACCGTGATGGTCTCTTCGTCATTGACCACGACGGATTCTTCGACGCGCAAAGTGAAGGTCAGATTCCCAAGGGAGAGATGATAGTCCCCTTCCCCGAGTCGAGGTGAGCAGTAGAGGGGCGAGATGTCAAAAGAGATGGGCATCTCTTGGCCAGGTGCTAAGGTGTCGATGGGTAACTTGGCTGAGATCCAGTTCTTGTCGCTGCTAAAGGCTGCGGCGGTGATGTCTGATAAGGGGAGCTTGCCGATATTCTTGACGACAGCGGGGATCTTGACTACAGGATCGGATGGTGAGATGCTCAAGGGCGCTGGTCCTGAGATGAGTTTGATGCCGACATGC
>DATDXB010000240.1:0-3197 GCA_035289465.1 Candidatus Nanoarchaeia archaeon | reverse complement strand
TGTACGATGAAGAAATCAAGTAAGCTCGGTACCGCGACCTTTGGCGGCGGTTGTTTTTGGGGAATCGAGGAGACGTTCCGCACAACGCCAGGTGTCATCGATACCGCAGTGGGCTATATGGGTGGCTCGACAAAGAATCCCACTTACGATGATGTCTGCACTGATGAGACAGGTCACGTGGAAGTTGTCCAGATCACCTTTGACCCATCAAAAATCACCTACAATCAACTCCTCGACGTCTTTTGGAAATCCCATGACCTGACGCAAGTCAATCGCCAAGGTCCTGATGTCGACTCGCAATATAGATCGGTCATCTTCTTCCATTCAAAGGAACAGGAAGAACAGGCTAAGAACTCAAAATTAGCTATCGAGAAATCCGACCGTTTCAAGAAAGCGATCGCCACAGTCATCCTTCCAGCACAGAGGTTCTACAAAGCGGAAGAGTGTCATCAGAAGTACTTGATGAAGAAAGGCGTAAAGACCTGCCATCTTTGAAGTGACTATGACTGAGAAATATTACGTAGACACATCAATTTGGATGGACCTCTACGAAGATAGGGAAGGGCATCGTGGTGAACCGATAGGGGATTATGCCCTTAACCTGCTTGCTTTGATAAAAGCGAAGAAAGCGGAACTATTTATCAGCGACATGCTCATCAGAGAGCTTGAAGGGTATTATTCTATGGAAGAGATCAATGGCATGATGAATCCCTTTAACGAGATCATCAAGAAAGTCGTTGCGAGCAAGGAACAGCGGCTTGAAGCAAGGAGGATTGCTGACGAGAGAAGCCTCCCCCATGGTGATGTCCTACATGCGATCCTTGCACGAGATAATGGACTGATCCTTGTCACCAGGGACAATGATTTCAAGAGCTTAAGGGATATCTCGATGCACTACAAACCAGAGGAATTGATTTAGGATTGTCTTTCTAATTCTTCAAAGGCCCGTGCTCGGGCTTTCTCATAATCAAGATCGCTGACGCTCTTTTTCGATTTGCCTTTAAGAGGGGCAAGCTCAATGAGGGCTTCCTTCAACCGCGCTTTATCGACTTGCTCCCTAAGCGCATTTCGGATAAACTCGGTTCTGTTCTGATAACCTTCTTTCTTGACGACATCATCGACATCCTTCAAGAAGCCATCGTCCAATTTCAGGGTGATCATTTCAGTGACCATATAGCCATCGTATATACGAGAGTTTAAAAAAGTTTCTATCGCTCTGATTCTTTATCTTCCATTTAGGAGTTAGGCGAGTTCTTGAAGGGCCCGCGCTTGGAGATCTCTTTCTCAAGCATATTCATCGCCTCAGGGGCAAAGGTAAGAGGGACAATAGTCACGTTCTTGAGTCCCATCAAGCCAGGTTTCTTTTCATGCAGTGTCAGGGTCAAGTCAGGTTTGCACACAAAGGATGACATCTCTCCAGTCACAGCGTTCACTCCCGAAGGGACGTCAAGAGATACCTTGTAGCCAGGCAATGAATTGAACAGATCGACAGCTGGAGTGAATTTGACAGGCATCTGTCCGCTAAATCCGATGCCAAAGAGAGCATCAATGACCAAGAGATGATCCGTCGCCTTGATCTTTTTGATGGTATGAGCATCGATCTGATCCGGCCTCAAGACATCGACGTGGTCGTTGCCTTGGATACGGGTGAATGCCGCAGAGGTATCACCTGAGAACTTCTTTGTTTCCCCGTACAAGAACACAAAGACAAAGCAATCTTTGGATAATAAGCGGGCGAGCACAAAACCCTCGCCTGCATTATCGCCGTATCCTGCGAAAACGACGGCAGTCTTTGCAGAGAGATCAAGATGTTTTTTGAGATACTCATAGAAGGATTTTCCTGCCCGTTCCATGAGCATTGAGCTAGACACTCCATGCTGTCCTGAGAGCTTCTCTAGTTTATGGAAGTCTTCGACCGTGATCATTTGTGGCCTCCGATATCCCAAGATGCCGTGACTTTGAAGGTGCCGCCAGGTAAAGAACGGATGATAGAGTCCAGGTCGCCGCCGAGATGCTTTTGGATAACTTTGGCAGTGTCACTTGCGCTGCGCTCGCCAGGCACGATGGTGAAATACTTTGGACAATGAATTTTTACTGCGTCCTTGGGCCCTGCAAGAACCTCTCCTTCTTTATTCAATCCAATACACAATTCCAGTTTAGCAGTGAAGTATTCGCGTTTGCCGTGGATCATGAAGGCTCCCTTGGGAAGTCCAAGTTCCTTCCTCACCTGTTCAGGCGCGATGCAATAGACTTCGACAACCCCAAGTCCGCGTGTCCATGCCTTGGAGAATGTGGCAGTGGCGCTTGCGACTTCATCTTTAGACGCTTGAGGAAAGTCCTTGGCTCCCTTGTCCTTGCCATCCTCGCCTCCACGGGCCTTGAGGATGAAGAAGGGCGATCCTGGCATCTCCGTGTGAAAGACTAAATCCCCAGGTTCAGTATGTTTCTTGATGACTAGATCATTAGTGGTCGAATCGCGTCCCCCAATAGCGAGAAAGCCTTCGCTGGTCTTAAACCAGCGGAACTTATGGTACCATTTCTTTGGCGCAACAACGGTCTCCCTGGTCTGTGCCTGCGCTTGCGCGCGTTTGGGGGCCTCTTCTTCCTTGATTAGGCGTTGTAATGAGCGTTCAAGAGCCTCTTGAGCCCCTTTGAGTTTGGCCTTGGCTTTTTTGGCGCGTTCAAACTGGTACGTGGCGTTCTCTTCGACCGTCTTATTCACGTTCAAAACGACTTCGACCATAGGAGGCTCAAAGGGTGGACGATATAAAAACCTGTTGAACCCCAGCTTTTTAAAGGACTTAGTTCCATCTCCTCGATGAAGAAGAAAAAGAGGAAGACTACAGGCTCCCCTCTCGCAAACATTGAAGTTTGGAGCGTAATCCCTCTATTAGTGGTCTTCTTCGGTGCTTCAGCTTTTATTGAGAACCCTGTGCTTGCGCTGGCCCCCTATCTATTGGTCCTTGGGTGGGTGCTCTGGAAGATTCTACCCCGAAAAATCAATTTGTCAAGCTTCATAGGCAATGTCCCTACCGCAAGTTGGTTTCTACCCCTCCTCGCTTTGATGGCTGCATGGTTCATTGTAGAGGTACATCTTACTGGCGTGATATTGATCATCTTGTCGTATATCTGGCCATCGTTTGTCGAGACCTTGCTTCAAGAAGGTCCAACAGTCTTCAATTTAGCAAATCCCTTGG
>DATDXB010000239.1:0-5848 GCA_035289465.1 Candidatus Nanoarchaeia archaeon | reverse complement strand
CTACTTTAATCTCACATTCACCATTTCAGCATTACTCTTGCTCCTAACTGTTCCTATCACGGGGTATTTGCTTGATAAGTTTTTGAGGAGGATTACGGGTATGCGATATACTACGTTCCTTACTGTTATGTTCTATGGACTTTGTTCGCTACTAGCAGTAACCAATTATCAGACAGGCGCGCTCATCTTCTTCACGCTGGGGTTGTATTCGTACCTGCTTTCATTTACATTCTATACGCCGCTGCTGAATGATATATCAAAGCCGGAAAAAAGAGGATTGGTCTCAGGCCTGGGTATAACTGCCAATTATCTTGGCCAATTTGCAGGATTGCTTATTGCCTTGCCGTTCTCAAATGGAAGTTTAACCATTTTTGGCTCGGCACCGCGAGCGGAAACGCTGTTGCCGTCAGTATTAATGTTCCTGCTTCTTGCACTCCCGATGCTCATCTTTTTCAATGAGCCAAAGAGGGTTTCAGAGGGCTGGCACATACCGTCGACACTAAAAGAGATGTTCTTTGACACAAAGCGCTTGTTGTCTTTTTCGAGCGTGAGCTTCTTCCTTTTGGCATATTTCTTGTTTAATGATGCGATTTTAACGGCTGCAAACAATTTTCCGATTTTTCTCGAGCAGGTTTGGCACATTTCCGATACGACTAAGACATACCTCCTATTGGGTATTTTGATAACGTCGGCTATCGGCGGCACACTCGCGGGCTTTCTTGCAGATCGTTTTGGCCACAAAAGGACGCTCATGTTTATCCTCTCCGGATATATTATCATCTTGCCTCTTGTGGGATATCTCAGAAACTTTACGTTGTTTGTCATTGCCACAACAATTATGGGTCTTTGGTTTGGCTCTCTGTGGGCAGTATCTCGTTCGGTAATGGCTTATGTTGCACCAATAGGAAAGCATAACTTATCTTTTGCATATTTCGGCCTGGCAGAGCGGGCATCCTCATTTATTGGCCCGATAGTTTGGGGCTTGGTTGTTTCAAATCTTATCTCAATCGGAAGCGATCGATATAGGATTGCGATGTTTGCAGTTACTGGATTCATCATTTTGGGGCTTCTCGCCCTTTCCCGGGTGCATGATGACCGAGATCATGCTCACACTCTCAAGAAAGATGAGCTAATTCACCCACATTAACTTTAAATACGCTCCCACAACCAGAGTCGTATGCTAGAAGAAGAATATGCTCCATTCCAGAAGAAGTATAACCTGCCTAAGTTCTCAGACATAGAGAATGAATTCGATCTGCTCCAGGCGGATCCTGAATACCCGTTGAAGGGTGTCAGAAAGAGCATGCAGGACAAGCTGGACTTTCTCTTGGAATTGCTCACCAACATGATTCAACCAGTTCCAGAATCTTTGGCGCAGATGCATGAGTGCGAATATCTGAGTGAAGCGGAGAAGAAGGTATTGATGGATGTCTTTAAGGAGATCAATTTTCTCTTGAGAGCCATCCACGAATCCTATATTGATAACGATGAGAAGCGCACAGCTGAAGTGATCAAGCAAGTCGCTATTTTTTGGCCGCAGGTCAAATCAAATGTCCTCCCGTTCGTCAAAAAGCTCAAGGAGTCATGGAAGGCCGAATTCATTGATGAGGAGAAGGTGGGGTATTTCGGATGAGATTCGTCATCATCGGTGCTCCGGGCTCTGGCAAAGGGACCATGGCAAAGATGCTTGCTGAACACTATAATATTCCTCACATCTCGACAGGTGATCTGTTTCGCGATAACGTCAAGCGCAAGACTGAGTTAGGGAAAAAAGCTGAACTGTTCATGAATAAAGGCGAGCTCGTCCCGGATGATATAACTCTGGGCATGCTAAAGGATCGTTTAGATCATGACGATGCGGAGAAAGGATTCATTCTAGATGGTTTTCCGCGCACGATAAACCAGGCGATTCTTCTGGAGAAAGAATTTCCTTTGGACAGGGCGATTTTGATGGACGTCTCAGAGAAGACCATGCTTGACCGGATCACGTTACGTAGGACCTGTCAGCGATGCGGTATGATGTTTCATCTCAAGAATCTTCCTCCAAAAAAGGCAGGCGTCTGCGATGTCTGTGCTGGTCCTCTTATCCAGCGTGACGACGAGAAGGAAGAGGTCATCAAAAATAGGCTGCAGGTCTACAAGAAGCAGAGTCTGCCAGTGGTCGATCATTTCGACAAGAAAGGGATTTTGCTCAGAGTCGACGCAGAGCCTTCACCTGATATCGTCTTTGCCAATATCACTACGGAAATTTCTGAGAAATAAATGTCGTGGCGTAACAACCTGAAGTCAGGGAGAATGAGATGCTTATTTTCTTCTTTCCCGCATGACATTCATCATCTTCAAGGGGTCCAGCCACGAGTTCCTGTGCGGCAGACACGGTCCGTCTCATCGATCCTTCTGAGGACAAGCTGGGCATCTCTCGGAACACAAAAGAGCGCGTGCTGAGTCCATCTTTGGTGAGCAAGGACTTCATGAGAGGGGGAATCGCTTCATCTTCAGTGCCAAATCCTACGAGGGGAAGCTTCTCTGGGACCGCAGATCCAGATCCGACTAACTCTCGTAGCGCTTCATTGAAGAGCCAAGATTGATAGCTGTTGATATAGAGGGAGATGATGCGCGGTGGTAAGCGCGACAGCGCATTGATAGGTCCATGGGCTGCGCGTTCATCGCTAAGCAGGCGCCCATGAGCGGGGCTATGTGCATTGATGATGTCGACGGCGTCTTTGAATCTGCGCTGTAGCAATAATCGTCCGATGTTGATGTTGTGGCCTGAGAAGCGCTGGGGTCCGAAGTAATTGTAGAATGCTGGCGAGCTCAGATCAGGGGCTGTTTCGATATTGCGTACTGTGATCGTGAAATGGTTGCCTGCTAGGATGCCCAAAGAAGCGGGGCGATCAGCGTGCCCTAGCAATTCGATAGTCAAGTCGCTTATCTTTGTTTGTCGTAGCGCCTGACTAAACTCCCCTTCGATGGTGCAGACTTGGCTGGTGATGCCATGTTTGTCTTTGAGGCCGGCATAACCGATGCGGCGTGAGGGGATGCGTAGGTCGCTTGCGATCATATCCACGGCGTCAGTGGTGGTGATATTGCGTTTGGTGAGCAAAAAGCAGGTGTAGGTGCCCTTGTCGGTGACTTGTAGGGAGGGCAGTTCGTGTACCACGAAGTCTTCGGGAAGATGCTTGATGACGTACGCCATAGCTTCGATGGTTCCCTAAATCTTTTAAATGTTGAGGTCGTTGTCGACTTCGACATGCCAAAAACCTGCCTAGGCAGGTTTTTAAGCAGGTTACCACAGGACACCTATCCTAGTGGATCCGTAACTCAGCTTGGATTAGAGTGCCATCCTCCTAAGATGGAAGCCAGGGGTTCAAATCCCCTCGGGTCCGTAACGAAGTGAAGGACCGAGGGTCCCGAAATCCTCAGATTTCGAAGACCTCCGGGTCCGTTCCGAAGGACCTGGAGGCTAGCGATGATAATCGCGCAGTCTCCGGGTCCGTATTTTCTCCTCTAATCGAGGTTTTATCCTTCACTACCTTTTTAAATCTCCAGTCTCAAAAGACCTTGCATGACTCGCTATCTCTATCGCAAGGGTGTCAAGTTGGCCTATGAGTCCTACCAAGGCATTTCTCCAGCCTTGATATTTATTCATGGGGGAGGATCAAACCGTTCGATTTGGAGGAGATATCTTGCTTCCTTTGAGGATCATCGTCGCATTGCAATGGATCTGAGGGCTCATGGCAAATCTGGTCTGGGGCCGATTTCCTTGGAGAATTTTATCGAGGACTGCAAGGTGATTCTTGCCAAAGAGAAGATCAAAGATTGTATCCTTGTGGGCAATAGTTTGGGTGCCTTGGTGGCATATCATCTTTCGTCTCGCATCAAGGGCGTCAAGGGCCTGATCCTCGCAAGCCCCTTGTCAAGGGAATACGCAAGAGCTGCGTGGATTCTCGGGCCATTGGCGAAGTTTGGTAAGTGGCTTTTCTCTTTTGGGCCCAAGACCAGAAGGGTCTTTCAAGATTATGGGCTTGCGGTGATTAATCCTCTAAAACAGTTTCCTTTGCTGGATTTTCGGGGCACCTATCTCCGTGACTGGCTCGCTTCAGCATATGTGGTATTGAGTTCCACAGAGGATTTGAGGGAGCTCAAACACAAGACAGTGGTCTTGCTCGGACTGAGGGATGTCTTAGTCAACACGCGTGCTGTCCGTACACACGCTAAAGAGAATCCTTTGGTGACGTACCGGGCCCTGGGTTCGCATCATCATCTTACGACGGTCAAGTGCGATTATGTGATTTCTTTGCTCAGGCGTTTTGTTCAGGGGATCCGTCATGGTTAGGGTTCTGCTTGCGGTGCATGGCGAAGGCAATGGTCACATGACTCGTTGCAAAGCCATCCTCGAACATTGGGCTGATCGCCATGAGGTCGTTGTGGCTGCGGATGGAAGGGCATATGACTATCTCAGGCCCCATACGGAGATGATCGAAAGGGTATCGAGTTTGCATCTGGGCTATCACAACAACAAGATCTCTTCTCTCAAGACCTTGGCGATCAATGTCCTTGATCTGCCCGATCTGATCCGATCGATGTTCCGTCTGCACCGCTTGATCAAGGATTTCAGGCCGCAGGTGATGGTCAATGATTTTAGCGCGCTGGGAAGCTACATTGGCTGGATTAATCGTGTGCCGATTATAACAGTGGATAATAATCAATTGGTTGCGGTGTCTAAGATGAGATTGCCCAAGAGATGGTCCTGGGCAAGGATCAAGGCCCAGCTTGCGATTAAATTGATGGTGCCATTTGCAAGGTTTCGTCTGATTCCTTCGTTCATCTTCCCCGAGGTCCTTAGGCAGGACGTAGAGCTTGTTCCTCCGATATTGCGCAAGGAGATACGTTCTCTCAAGCCAAGAAGAGGGGATCATGTTTTGGTCTATCAGACTTCATCATCAAACAAGCAGCTCTTGGATGTCATCAAGAGGATTGATGAGCGCTTCGTGGTCTATGGATTTGACAAGGATCGCCTGATCAACAACGTGACGCTCAAGCGTTTCTCGGAGAAAGGATTCCTCAAGGATCTTGCGAGCGCAAAGGCGGTGATCATGAATGGCGGTTTTTCTTTGATGACGGAATGCATCTATCTCAAAAAGCCGATCCTGTCGATTCCAGTCAAGGGCCAGATCGAACAGATGATCAATGCACGGGAGCTTGAGCGTCAAGGCCTGGGTCTCAAGTCAGAAGAAAATGATCTGGAGATGATTGTGGAATTCATCAGATCCCTGAGATCCCCGAAGAGAATTCCGGTGTTTGATTATGATCTTGCGTTCCGTCGTCTTGATGAGAAGATCAGACAGCTAACTTCTTGAGCATATCGGCGATTTTCTTGCCAGATGCCTTGCCGCGCAGGCTTGCCATCGCCTTGCCGATCAGCGCGTTGTAGGGCATGCCCGGATGCTGCGCGATGATGGAGAGCAATTCTTGCTCAAGGTCTTTATCGCTCATTAAGGAGTATTTGCTGATGACTTCTTTTACAGGTTTTTTCTCGGCAAGAATGGCAGGGATGCTTTCTTTGGCGATGATTTCAGATTCAAGAGCTTCGAGGAGTGTTTTAAAATCGTCATCGCTGGGATTGACGTCGACACCTAGATCGTTTTTGACTTGTTTGGCTATACCCAGGAGTAGATCGGCGATGAATGCTGGCTTGATAGTTTTAGAGATCTTGCAGAGCGATTCAAAGAGGGGGACTTTGGACTGCTTGACCAATGTGGCCGCGATATCTGGGGCGATGTGATGGGTGCTGACGAGTTTTTTCATGACATCCTCGATGAGCTCGATGCCCGAGGTGTCACCCATA
>DATDXB010000238.1:0-3512 GCA_035289465.1 Candidatus Nanoarchaeia archaeon | reverse complement strand
CTTCAAGAAACAGGGCATCAAGCTTATCGACATCGACCTGCCGATCACCGAGAGATATGCCATTGAGACATATTATGTCCTTGCCCTTGCGGAGGCGTCGACAAATCTCGCCAAGTACTGCGGGATGCGCTATGGCGCGACAGAGAAGCTCGAGGGTGATTTCAACGAATATTTCTCCACCGTGCGCGAAAAGTACTTTGGCGCAGAGGCAAAGCGTCGCATTCTCTTGGGGACTTTCGCGAGAATGGCGGGCCACAGGGATGCATTATACATCCAAGCCGCAAAGGTCCGTAGGCTCATCATCAACGAGTACAAAAAGGAATTCCAGAAATGCCAGGTCCTCTTATCGCCGACCATGCCCATCACCGCGCCAAAGCGCTCAGATATCGAGAAGCTCACACCATTACAGCACTATGCGATGGACTTGATGACGGTAGGTCCCAATCTTGCGGGTATACCTCATATTTCAGTTCCCGTCGGAGAATCAAAGGGCTTGCCCGTGGGCGCCATGCTCATGGCGGATCACTTTGAGGAGCATGTGCTCTTTGATGCGGCAACAATAATCGAGAAGAAAGATACGAACTGATCTGATGTTTTGAAGCCTTCAATGATAATCCACTTCTCGGATTCTTCTGATCCTTAGCGTGCATCGCCATGAATCTCTTAGTCATTGGCCCAGGCCTACCCGTACCGATCTTCTTGCCGTCAAACTTCACGACAGGGATCACACCTGCCGCAGTGCCTGTCAGAAACACTTCCTTATTCCCAAGCAAATCCTCAGGTAATAGCGTGGATGACTTCACGACTTCTATGCCTGACTTCTTGGCCCACGAGATGATGGAAGCGCGGGTGATGCCTTCAAGAGCATAATCATCAGCAGCTGTCAAGAGTACGGGCTTCTTCCCCGATTTATCGACGATAAAGAGATTGTCCGCAGACGCTTCGGCGACATATCCCCTATGAGTCAGCTCAAGGACTTCCATCACAGTCTTATCGGGATTATCAATGACCCCTTCACGCACAGCTTGGATATTGTTCAGATAATTGAGCGACTTCACGGTGGGATCAAGTACGCTCTTATCTGGGCGTCGCACATTCTTTGCCACCGAGAGATGGATGCCTGTCTGATAGTTCTTCTTGGGATAGAGTGCGATCTCATAGACGATGATATACACAGTCGGTGCAAGGCACTTGCGCGGATCGATGCCGAGATTGCCGATGCCGCGTGTCACGACAAGCCGCACGTAAGCGGTCTGTTTCGAAGTGATTCCTGCCTCTCGGGCAGTCTCAATCAGATGCGAAGCGAACTGCGATTTACTATACGGCAGCTCAAGCCCGATACCTCGCGCAGATCGTTCCAATCGCTCAAGATGATCGCGTAATTTGTAGACCTGTTCATGCTTGATCAAGATCCCTTCAAAGACCCCGTCTCCATAGAGTCCGCCGTGATCAAAGGGCGAAAGAGCACATTCATCAAACTTCAGGATGCCATGCCTGCGTTCAACACCTTCCTTGGTCTTGGCATCAGAAACAGCAGGATGCTCCCAGAACCACTTGGGGGTCAATGGCGTCACAGGCATGCTGACAAAGGCGCGTCCAGAAGAGAGCTTCTGCATCAAGGCAAGCACGGCTTTCTTCTCGTGGGGGACTTCCATGGGGTTTTTATGAATCTGAGTGTTAAAATACTTTTTGGCAAATCGCGTTTAGGCAAACCAATCTTTTTGGGAAGCTGATATTTTCAGAAAAGTTATGACGTCTTCAGCAGAAGATATTTCTTTAGCTCCAAATTCCAATTTTGCTTGAATCAAACCTTCATTGGGCAAGAGGTTATATTCCATTTTCGGAATGAATATTTGCACTCGTTGTTCATTTGCGATTTTGGTTTGTACCATCGCTCCACCCATTTTCTTACTCGCACAAAGGATGAGGGCGGAGGACAGACCTGAAGTAATTCTATTTCGTTGTATAAGTGCTATCCTCGATCCAGGGAAAGTTGGGAGATGCTCGCTGATAATAAGCCCTCCTCTTTCCAGAATATCATTAAAGAGGCCAACATTTTCAGGAGGATAGGGTCTTAATATCCCTGAGCCAAGAACGCAAATAGTTTTTCCATTAGTTACATCGAGGGCGCCCCTATGGGCCGAGGTATCAATACCTTTCGCTCCACCACTGATTATAGTAAATCCATTCTGGGCCAGTTCATATGCAAGTTTAGAAGTCCAACTATTGGCCTCCTCAGATGATTCGCGAGTCCCTACCATAGCAACAGAAATGGATTTAAGTAAAGATAATTCCCCTTTAAGGAAGAGAGTTTTTGGGGGAGACGGGATATTTCTAAGTCTCTGAGGAAATCGATCATCTATCAAGGGGAATATGGAAATATTCTCTGTTTCACAAATATCTAAGATTCGATCAAATCCTTCATCAGACGCAGATTTTATTTTATGGAGTTCTGAGATGGAGACTTCGTTAAAGACTCTAGTCTGTAAAAGTATTTGATCAGATGCGTTTCGAATATTAACAATTTCCTTAAGTGCCGAAATCAATTTCAATAGTTTAGCAGGACCCAATCCTTTGATCGTTGTCAATTTTAACCAAAAGACGAGATCTTCTCGGGAGTGAATAGTCGGGTTCATTTGTTGATTCCAAGGCATAGGCCTATCACTTCTTGAGCCCCGGCCTCTTTTAGTAATTTGGTGCATTCCAACATTGTTGTTCCTGATGTTTTTATGTCATCCAGAAGCAAAATCACTTTCTCAGAAGGGCCTGGTCTGTCAATGAGCTCAAGGGTCCCATTGATGGCAGCGTACCTCTGCGGAGCAGTAGTAAGGAAGGCCATCTTCTTTTGAATCTTAATTTTTCGACGGAGTAAGTTCTTTGAGGTTAAACCAAACTCTGCCGTTAAACGACTCGCAATAGTTAACATGGTTGGAGAGAACCCGCCCACGGTTGAGCTTGGTACGACGCATATGAGAGTAATTCCTGTTTGCTGAAGGGATTGGCGGAAGGCTGCTTGCATGCGGGGGTAAAAAAAATCCGAGAGATCGCGAGTCTTTGATTCCCTAATTTTTGAGCTGTACTCATCTCCGTCTGCCTTCTTTTTATAATACTCTAGAGCGTATACCTGGACCATCAAATTAGGATAATGGTCGGGGTCGTATGCTGTTTCAGTCAAGGGAGTGGATAATCCAGTTTTGAAGATGACCATGGTAATATATTGGTATTTTCATAATATATTAGGATTGGTTTATATAACCATCGCGGGGAGCTGTCCTGTGGCCAATGGGGAGGTTCTAACAATCAAGTGTACAAATCTTTAAATGAAGAGTCTAACTTTTTTCAAGGTATGGTCCCTGCGATCAAAATAGGCTTAGAGATCCACGCTCAATTAAACACAGTCACAAAGCTCTTCTGTTCCTGTCCGACGCAAGGTGACCAAACCCCTAACACCAGGACTTGTCCGACCTGTCTTGGTCATCCGGGATCAAAGCCGGTGGTCAATGGCGAAGTGA
>DATDXB010000237.1:0-3778 GCA_035289465.1 Candidatus Nanoarchaeia archaeon | reverse complement strand
GGATTATGAGCAAACCCTTGTTGCGTCTTTGCGAAGAGAGAGAGGAGCACAATGGCAATCACGCGTCAGCAGCCAAATGATTAGCGACGCGTACACTCAAGGAAACGATACCCTCCTTACTCTTGATGATGCCGTTCGCGCCGTTCAATCTGCTGTCGCCACCCCTTCCAGAGCAACAGAACTGCTTGGGCTCCTCTATGAGAACGAAGGAGATATCCAAGAAGCCTTCGTTGGGTGCGATATTGCTCGGGATGTGATGACGATGAGCGAAACAAGATTCACCTGCGTTGAAGACATAGAGGCATCAATCTTTTAAATCACCAGATATTCCATCGGGATTGATCACCATGCCAGGAACTCTGATATCAAAAATCGCCGCACCCATCCTCCTTGGAGGAGCAGGTGCGTTCTTCTTTCAGCTCTACGCAATCCCACCTCGACGCCGAGAGGACCCAGACTTCCTGGATGAGGGTCATTGGACATCCGAAGTCGTTTACACTGAGGCAGAGAAACAACAACAGGCCGAAGCGATTAAACAGAGAGCTCAAGATTCATTGAAGTATCAATTGTTAGATACTACATTCTATACCCCTTCCGTTCAAGCAGGAGCTCGTGCTCGTCTTGAGTATGGGCTACACTCCGTTAACTCCGACTTCCTTTCAGTTCAGAGTCCCTTTCCATCGGTCTTTCGACAGGGCATCACGGGGGCGTTCACAGGAGACGCGTCTGATGTTGCAGATCGAGCACTTGAATCATTAAGATCGACTTTAACCCCTGATTTTTTGGATGATTGCCTTCTAGATGGATCTGGAAGCACCTTGCGCATCTTGATGGATAGCGCGCTTAAACTGGGAGCTTTGAACGGAGAAACGCACGCAGATCTGACTCGTCGTATCGATGCGTATGAACGAGTCACTTCTCGAAATCGTCACGGACAAAGACCATCCTATGAAGATTGCCTTCTTGTCCAAGAAATAGCTTTCAAATCAATATCGCGCCGAGTACCTAGAGATTAGCTCTCGTTTTCTCTAAAGAACTCCTCAATATCTTTCTTACATTCTGACTCATTTTTTGGGATTCAACCATCATCTTTTTAGACCCCTTCACCTTACACCAGCTCATGTCGTTTGATACTCCGCCACAATCCCTGCGTCCTTCGCTTATCATCCCCCTGATTGCCGATACTCTTGACCAGCTCGTTACCCACTACACTCTTGTCCGTTGGTCTGCCCAAGCAACTCTTCTGGGCACCAGTGCTGTCAGCACCATGGGATTTCTTGCGGCCGGAAACCCTGGCCACCGCGCTGGTGACTATCCTCCGACCCACCTGCTCTTTGCTGCAGGGGCTCTTGCGCATTGTCTGAGTCTTACCCGAAAGAAGAGTCTCTCCGTTGTTGGATTCTACACCTTTGCTCTGGGGGCAGGACTCACAGGCCTTGATCCTAGCGCCTATGGAATGGATGCATTCCCTTCCGCCTATCATTATCTCTGTGCGGCGGCTTTTGTAGGGCTTGGCTGGACCTACTCTATACGCAATGGAGAACGGCGCTAATGTTCTTTATCAAAGAACTCCTCAATATCCTTCTTACACTCTGTCTTGATCTTGAGATTCCAGCTCTTGGGGAATGTCGATAAGTATCGCGTTTGGACATATCGCTCATCTAAGAAGACAATGACGCCTCGATCCGTCTCTGACCTGATGCATCTACCTGCGTTCTGCAGGACTTTGGTGATAGCAGGCAGGACGTAACCATAGTCCCAGCCTCGCCTGAATTTGAGATCATAGTATCTGATGAGCTCTTGTGTCTCTAAGTCTGGTTTTGAGAGCGGGACACCGACTACGACCACTGCTTTGAGCAAGTCTCCTGGTAAATCAATACCTTCACCAAAGGATCCTGCTGAAACTCCCAATAAGACTGCGCCAGAGTCCTTATATTGTTTGAACGCTTCAAGCATGCCCTCACGATCTTTTTTGCTCAAGCCCGCTGCTTCGGTGAAGACCGTCTTTGTGGTCGCTGTCGATAAGTAAGGATGGACTGCATTAAGCACGAAGTAGCTCGGGAAAAAGACCGCCACATTGCCCGGCACTGCCTCGATGACCTCTAAGCACTGTTTGGAAATGTCTTTGTACTGTTGCTCTGATCTGTCGGAGAACTTGGTCGTTGTCTTTGGCACAATGATGGCAAGCCTATTCTTCTTGTCAAAGGGCGACGCATATTCCTTCTCTGTGGTGTTCTTTGGGAAACGCAACAAGTCCCGGAACATCGAAGTAGGGGTGAGTGTGCCTGACATCAGGATCGTGCTGTGCGTCTTTTTGATGACTTCCTCAGTCACCAATGAAGGATCAAGACAACGATAACTCAAGGTGAGCGAGGCGCCACGCTGTGACTCATTTCTTGATATGATGCGCGCAAAACCCGCATCAGGACCCAACCACTTCATCAAAAACTCACCCACATTGCCGATACTTGAACGCTTCTGCTGTTCTAGAACGGTGGCTTCTCCCACAGCGCAGTCCTTGATGAACTCTTGGATAGGCACGAATCCTTGGATCGCGTCAATGAGCTCTTGCTTTTTGACCAAACGCTCTTGGCCAGGAGCCAGACGCTCCCCCAAATGCTCCACCGTGGACTTGAGCTCAAAGAGATGCGCATCATCGATATGGTGCTTTTGCGCCTCCTTCTGCGCAAAGTCAAGGCTTAGGTCTGAGATCTGAGCAGTCATCAGTTCCCTGAGCCGCGCGGGAAGATTATGCCCCTCATCGATGATCAGGATGCACTTATCGAGATCCAGCTTGATCTTCTGCATGAACCCGTCACTAATATTCGGATGAAAGACATAATAGTAATCTGTCACGATCGCTTTTGCATGCGCCGCCACCAAGAGACCCATCTCATAGGGGCATAACTCCTCTTCTTTTGCCACTTCTTTTGTCTTTTCTGCGTCGATGGGAGAGATTTTGAGCATCTTTGCCAAAGCCGCTTCTGCCTTGAGGGTCTTTTGATAGTCATCCTTTCTGGTGTTGACATAGAACTCACAAGCCTTCTCTTCTCTTTGTGCTTTGCAATATTCAGAGAATTCTCCTGATGAGAGCTGTTCGACGCCAGGATGCAAGCACATCCACTTCTTGCCGATGATGCTGGTGGCAGGCAGATCCATCTGGTACTTCTCTTTGATCTTCGCTATGGTCTGCATCGCTATGAGGTGCTGTGTGTGCCTTGAGGTGACGAAGAGGACGGTGAGCTTGTTCTTGATGGCGTATGCTAAGGCGGGGGCTAAGGTCGCTGCTGTCTTGCCCAAGCCTGTCGGTGCGTGGGCGATTAAGTGGGACTTGTACTGGATGGCCTTGACCACATCTTCAACCAGCTCTGATTGCACCTCTCTGAGCTGATCATGAGGAAAGAGCACGCTTGCAGGGTCCATCAGGGCTTGAGCTTGGGCTGTCTTTTATGTTTTGTGTCCCGATCGCCTATTCCAACGATTATGAGGCGATCGTGAGCACGCTCAAGAACTTGGTTCTTGACGTGTCGGTAAGTGCGGAGAATTTGCGATTGACGCCTTCATTTATGCTTGGACAAAATCCCTTCCGAACTCAAAAAGGAAAAGTATATAAACAGATATAGCTCTTCCAGTAGTATCATTGGGGTGACGAGGATTATCTTCGTCGACGATACATATGGGGGAACACATGAAGACCAGCGAATTATTCAACATCTTTTTTCGCGAGAAGCCAGCGCTCATGCTCATCTCGTTGCACAACGCAAAGAGTCAAGTGTAT
>DATDXB010000236.1:0-2442 GCA_035289465.1 Candidatus Nanoarchaeia archaeon | reverse complement strand
CACATGGCGTCTCTGAGATCCTGAAGCGTCACCATGTCCTTGTCCGTGAACGGTCCTGCCTTTGAACGCACAAGACCTGCCATATGCGCTCCTGTGCCCAACTTCTCGCCGATGTCGGTGCAGAGCTTTCTGATGTACGTGCCTGCCTGACAGCCGACCCGGAAGAGGACATTCCTATCCTTGATCTCAAGGATATCTAAGTAGTAGATCTTTCGGAAACGCCATCTGCGCTTGACTGCGGATTTGACCGGAGGTAATTGACGGATCTTGCCGACGAATTGCGCCAATACCTCCTTGATCTTTTCTGGTGTCGCTTCTTTATGAACGTGCATCAAACAGACATATTCCTTGCCTGCGACAAGGAGTGCTTGGGTTATCCTTGTGGCCCTGCCCAATGCGGTGGGAAGGACACCCGTGACCATGGGGTCCAAGGTCCCTGAGTGACCAGCTCTCTTTTGGCCTAAAACCTGTTGGACATAGGCACTCACCTGATGAGAAGTCGGACCCGCAGGCTTGTTGAGATTGATGATGCCATAATTGAGAAGAACCTCGATAGGGCGCTCGCCTGGGCGACAACCATAGACCTGGTTTGATTTTGAGCGGGACCTATGGATGATCTCGCGCTTCATCGACTCCCAAGGCATTGGCATACGAATGTCGTAAAGTCAATGAGTTATAAAGGTTGTCGAGAGATTAATGCCAGACCTAAGTAACTCATGAAGATGTTATGTCTGGCAAAGACTAGCAAGCAATCGAAGGATATGACTTACTTATGTCGCTTACTAGATAATGATAAGAATTCACTTCGCCAACAAAAGCATGGCAAGGAAAAGAACAGCTCCTGTCGCCAAAAGAACGAATTCAGTCGGGATGAAGTTATCCGCCAAGAGGATGAAACCCAATAACAAGAAAATGGATGCGGCTGAAAACAAGATGACCTGCAACACCAACGCAAAGACGCGCTTTCTGAGCATGCTGACTGCCGTGTCAGCGAGCTTCCTCACTTCAGAAGTAAGACCCTTCTCAATGCCGTCGATGATGTGCTGCAACATGGTGATCTTAGCGCCTTTTGCTCTCGATGAGCATCTTAAGCCCGACACCACAGACGATACCGACACCAAACGCCACCAAGGCAGTCTGAAGCGGATGTTCGCTCATCTTCTCCTCAGCGGATTGCTGGATGTCACGGATGCGCTCAGTGTTGCTTGCGATCGATTGCTTGATGCTTTCGATGGACTCTGCGAATCTTGATTTCGGCTCTTCTTTTGCTCGTCTTCCCATGATAATTCCCCCCAATGTTTTTTCTGGGGAATGCTTGGGCATTTATAACCGTTTCTGTTATGTGAGTATTATAGAGTAGTTATAAAGATGCGCCTTCGTCACTTTACCAATATCGGGGAATCAAGAACCTCAGCATCCTGTTGGGATTTGACATCCTTAAGAGAAAAAGAAGGAGAAGACGCTCACCCCAAAAATAAGTCCATTCCTGAACTCTCTCAACCAACCCAGGATGATAGCGGACTGTCTCCATATGAATGGTCCAATCCGGGCCAAGGACCTTTTGAAATATCATCAATGCCCTGCGACAATGATACCTACTTGTGATGACTATGACTTGCTTCATTTTTTTGGTCATCCTCGTTTGGATAAGCTCCTTTGCCCACAACGCATTTCCCATCGTGTCTTTAGAGCGCATCTCCAGGAGCATGTCTTTTTTGCGCAGTCCTTGTGATGAGAGATACTGTGCTAATGCCTGCGCTTCGGTTATGCCTGATCTTCCTCTTGAACGAAGACCTCCCCCTACGATGAGATTGCAGAATCGCTTCTTTTGCCACAACGCTATCGCACGATCAGCCCTCTGCAGCGCCTTTTTTGGAAGATCTCCTGAAGACAATATCCCTGCGGGAAGTAGGACCCCTATGCACTTCATGCACCTTTTTTGCATGAATCTGTATAAAGAATTATCTCAGCAGATTAAGAGCATAAATTCCCAGCCGATACGCCCCAAAAGACGGCTTGTTTCCTTCAAGAGGGGCGTGAAAGGGATGTGCTTCGCGCAAGTATCGCTCAAAGCCCTCTTGGTCTCCCGGCTCAAGCCCTGCCCACCACAAGTCATATCGTTGAGCATTGAGTACTGCACATTCCACCACTCTCCCAAAGAACGTTGTCCTTCTCGACGTCGGCAAGGGAGAAATCTCAAATCGCGAACCCCATACTCTTTGAGCCGTCCACATGCCTCGCCGTATATGATACGCATCCGTGATGAGACCTACACGCCTTGCCTCCAATTGCCCTAACAACGGGGCTGAGAGCACGATATTTGCCAGGGTATCCCTTCCTTTTGGTTCTATGAACAAATGCTGTTCGGGCACTCCTCCTGCCCTCAAATACCCCTTCATCTCTTCGGCTTCAGATGTCATCGGAGAATTGGGCCTAAACCCG
>DATDXB010000235.1:0-3398 GCA_035289465.1 Candidatus Nanoarchaeia archaeon | reverse complement strand
CTGCCTTTGGGGCTGAACCAGTCTCGTCTGATTCGTAGCGTGGGTCGCCCTGGACATTGACAGGGTAGGACTTCGTGATTTTGCGGTGACCCTCATCATAGAGGACCTCGACGACAAGCTCGTAGCGTCCTGATTTTGCGTTTTGAGGGACGCGGAGGAACATTTCCTCAGTCTCCTCTTCATTCTCGACTTCGATCTCGTCAAGGTAGTCTGAGCCGGAGATGGAGAGTGCTGGGATCGAGACAGTCACACGCACGTCTTCTTGATCCTTCTCGCCGTTGTTCTCAAGGCGGACAGTGGCAAGAAGCGCTGATCCTGCTTGGACAGTATTGCCAGGGGTCAGGATGACATCTTCGACATCAAGGCGGTGTCGTGGGACATCGACTTTGATAGGGAAGTTGGCGATGACTGGTGTTGCGTCAAAGCGGTCGGTGAACATGATTCTGAGGCGGTAATCGTCCTCATCGACATCATTGGGGAGGGTGATGGTGAGACGTTTGACATAATCGACGCCGGCGTCCATATCAAAGACTTGTGTTTGGTCTGAGAGAGGCTCGACATCGTTGTATTCGTAGCCTGAAAAGAATGCTTCGAGTTCGACATCATCAAGGTTCGTGGTGGAACTGAACTTGACTTCGACGTCGACGACTTGGTCACGTTCGATGGAGAGTCTGTTAGGATTGGTTGTGCTGAGGCGCACATCGTCAATCTCGACAAAGTCGACATTGATGGGTAATGCGGAGACGGCAGTTGATGCGAAGATTAGTCCTAAAGCGAAAAGCAATGCGATCACTGGCCATCGGTGTGTTCTCATATTGGGACCCCCTGTCGTCGTTGTTAGTAGTTACCCTCTTAGAGTGGTTGTAAGGATTAACTATCGAAGAGTAATCAATAGACCTTTTTAAACCTTACGGTGGCATTCCCTGATGGCCTAAGAAGGGAAAAAGAGGTCTTTATCGGACCAAGATTTCCCTGTAAACCGTGCGTTTAACAGCAAGACTTGACAAGGAGAATCGCACAGAGTAGTACCCTGGTGCGACATCAGACGCAAGGGAGAGGACAAGGGTTTCTGAACGGCTCTTGCCTTCATCAAGATCCTTGGGGCCCCTGCTGGTGTAAAGGGCTAACTCATCGATAGCCATGACGGTCTTAAGATTATCAAAGTCCGCATCTCCTGCATTCTCAAGGGAGATGAACGCGATCACATCATCGCCAGGGTTCAGTTCATAGGCCTGGGGTATGCGGATCTGTTCGATGTCGAGTTTGACCACGCGCTTGGGCTGTTGGAACGCTCCGACACCATCAGTCTCGTCAGGATCATTGTCGTTTGCACAGCCCAAATCAGCAGGGAAATCGGCCAATCCGTCGTTATCGTTATCAAGCCCATCTGAGCAGACTGGGTTTGAAGCTGAAGATGGTGGATTGGCTGCATTGATCTCGTCGTTGTCAAAGAGATCGCTGCATCCAGGATCGTTAGGGAAATCGGCGAGGTTGTCGCCGTCATTGTCTATGCCGTCACTGCATTGCGTCTGGCCGACGACAGCGCCATTGATGACGGTGTAGAGGAAGGTCTCAGTGTCGCTTGCGCCTGAGGCGTCAGTGAGCGTGAGAGTGACTTGTGTGGTGCCCAGAGCTCGGGGCGTGATGGTTAGTCGCTTTGCGCCTTGATCAATTGATGCTGAGGCGATGGCGCCATTGCCGAGGCTGACCTGCCAGGACAAGGATGAAGCTGAGTCGTCAGCATCGATCTCAAGCAAGGACAAATCGACAGTGGTGACCAAGCTCAGGTTCGTCACGACATCAGCGACATCCAGGATCAAGGGTGCGTCATTGATAGGGTTCACGATGACGATGAATTCGTCTGTAGCAGTGTTCACTCCATCAGATACTTCGATGCGGACATTGGCTGTGCCAAATGCATCAGGAGATGGTTTGATGTCGAGTCTGCGACTGTCATCGATGCTGACATTGATCTCTGCATTGCTGTTGGAGATGACGCGGTAGCTGAGTCCAGCGTCTGGCGTCTCGCGATCGCTTGCGAAGTCGTCAAGTAAGAGGGCGTCAAGTAAGTGAGCGTCCTCGTTGAGGGTGAAGTCAGGCAGTCCTGCAAGAACTGGAGCGTTGTTGCCGTCGACGATCTGGACGTTGAGATTCGCTGATGCAAATGCTCCAAGAGGATCGGTGACGGTCAAAGCCACGTTGCCAGGTCCTGTGCCTAGCGAGGTGAGATCCAAGTTGTTGGTGTTAGGCTCGATATTGGATTGGAGATTTAAGGTGGAGAAGCTCGTCCATCTGAGTTGGCTGTCAGCGTGGTCGCTGTCTTCGACATAATCATCAAGATCAAGGACAACATTTTGGAAGGCGTTGCGTTGTATCGTGACGGTGGGCAGGCTGGTGAGGACAGGAGGACGGTTCTCCTTGGCGAGGGTGACAAAGAAGGTGCGGTCAAAATCAGTGATGGCAACGACGGTGGTCGCGCGGGTGTATTGAGGATGGATGATGTCGGCGCTATAGTTGCCAGGAGCGACATCAACGTGCACGGCGATGCCGTTCTCGTTAGTGATGACTGACCTTCCAGCCATCGAGATTTGTGCTCCGACGACACGGTTGCCCTTGTCGGCATCGCTCACGATGAATTCGACGTCAAACTTGCGTTCAGAATCGATGGCAAGTTGGAGAGTCTGGGTGTCTTGGCTGTTAGGGATGCCTGAGCAGGATCCGGAATTGCTCACGCCTGTGACGGTGATGGTATTGAGGCCCTCTTGTTGGGCGGTGAAGGTGAATTGGTGGGCGCTGGGGCCGCTGTTGATGTTTGCGCCAAGGGATTCGCTGTTGGATGCATAACTTTGGCCGTTTGGACCTTTGACATCAAAGGTGACTGCTGTGCTGACAGGAGTCAGTGCGCCATTGGCGAAGTTGCTGGTCCGTGTGTATTCTACATTGACGGAGTCACCCTGGTGGACAGGGAGGGCATTGAGCACGCGGAGGTTGTTGATGAGAGTGTCACAGCGGTTCTGAGGTTGTGACGAGAGGACGGTGAAACTTGGCTTAGTGGTTTGGGCATCGACAGTACTTGTGCATTGGTTGTCGATGACGTGGGTGCGCATCTGGGCATTATAAGATCCGGGGATCGTGGGGATCCAGGTGAATTCGACATCGCGGGTCTCAGAAGCGAATAAAGGATTGCCGTTTTGTTGTGAGAAGACTTGGGCAGGGAACTGCTGGACGGTGTTGCCTTGGGAGTCAAAGATAGTGAGGTGGACTTCAGTGTCTGCGGAGTAATAGTTGTCCCTGAATTGAGGCGGGACTGGAGCGATGCCATTATTGGTCAAGGAAAAGGCGCTGTGGGTGCTGGCGTCAAGGCTGGCCTTGCTGCGGATGACGAGAGGGACATTGGC
>DATDXB010000234.1:0-2231 GCA_035289465.1 Candidatus Nanoarchaeia archaeon | reverse complement strand
CACCGAATCGCTTGAACAGCATGTGCTCTCTTCAGATGGGTCTTTAGTGATTGAGAAGCATCCTGGCTTTTCATTGATTCTGAGACGTGTTGGTGATCCTGCTGAGGGTGTGGTGGAAGAGATCCCTGTGAAATGCCGTGAGAGCGACTTTGACGGGCTCGTAGAGTTGTTCTTTACTCTTGGGCATAAGACCCATTCTGTGTGGAAGCGCTCACGCTCGTTTTATGAATGGTTCCCCGTACTTGTGCAGGTTGATGAAGTCGAAGGATTTGGCCTCATCGTTGAGCTGTTATTGTACGGGCAATTGAAAGAGAAAGAGGCTTCGGTCCACGACGGACTACGGATACTTCAAGAGCTGGGATTGAAGCGTAACTCTGAAGAAGAGATTGAAACGCTAAAGAAAAAACACAGCGCTATTTAAGCTTTGAAAGCTTCTCTAATTCCGTGAATAATGTCTTGAAATCCAAAGGACTCATGGGCCTGTCCTGCATCTTACCATACTCAGGCTCTTCATCAAAGGCAGTATATCCCTGGATAATCTCCTTACAGGTCAAGGTGACCCTGATGTATTTCTTATCTGGATTGACGACGATCTGTAACGGAGTCTGCCCTGTGCGCCTGAAGTAACTGATGACAACAGCGCCAGGACTTGCGGGGTGAGCGATGATTTGGATGTACTCCTCACCATTATGCGCATCATCGATGTTGTCTGCAAAGATCTGGCCCACTACCTTGCCGACTGCCTCTAAGGAGTCTAATTTTGAAGCCTTGAGCTCTTTGAGCGTATTGTCTGCGACTCTTGCCAGCTGTTGTTTGGTCATTAACATTTCAATATCACGAGATTGGTGACTTCGCCACCCCATTTAAGGCTTTCTGCTGGAAAAATCAGGGCTTCTGTTGAAGGATTTTCGAGGATATCGCTCATTTCCGGAAATCCTTCTTTCCAGCCGGAAAAATCCATGCTCGTCCTGGAGGATTTTCAGGATTCTTCTATGAAGGGCCATTAATAAGCTTGACCCAGCACAGCCCTATGGCCTTGGTTGATGAGCTTAAAATCAAACTTTCACGCTATCAAGCCAACCAGATCATCTTTACTCATCATGCCAAAGAACAAGCGCTCATTAGAGGGATCCGGTTGGCCGAAGTCATCGATAATATTATAAATCCGCGAAGGCTAGAGCATATCAAGGAGCAAACGGCTGAGTTTCAGCATGAAGTAGAGTACGATTGTTTTTTCGCTTACGCACCCAACTATTGCCATCGATATGTCTTGGCAGTCAATGGGAAATGCATTGTTTGCACAGTAATGGATATAAAACGACCATGGAGAGCAACACTATGATCCTAAGATCCCCCACTTTTAGTTACGATGCCTTTTGTGATGATTTGTTCATCTATGAATCGCGAGCTAAGTCTGCAGGGTCTGTCCCCTTTGGAGATGTCATCGTAGATCTGGATAAAGAAGGTAAGATCGTTGCTGTAGAACTTATGAATGCCGTCTCTGTATTGAGCAATATGACTGGAAAGAGCCCCCTTGAAGTGAAGAATCTGCTCGATCATCTTGATGAGTGTGAGATTACTATAAAAGAAGCCAAGAACCTGTTTTATATCACCATACACTTGCATTCCCACAATCAAGAACTCTCATCGACAGTCCCATTTGCGAAAGAATGCCTTCTCGCCTAATATTCAATACCCCTTCTTGCGTTCAATCCTTTCGTGTCGAAGGGGTGCTTGTGGCCGACTAATTCTGTGACGTAATCTGCTAGGTCCATGATCTCTTTTGGAGCTCCTCTGCCTGAGACGACCACTTCTGTGTTTGGAGGTTTTGATTTTAAGAGGTCTACTACTCTCTGGACATCTAAGAGACCCATAGACATGGCCACATTGATCTCATCTAAAACCACTAAATCATTCTCTTCCTCTTTGAAGACCTTTTGAGCCATCTTAAATCCTTCTTCCACGAACTTCTTTTGCTGTTCATCATTTAAGAAACAGAAACGGCATTCACCGCAGACAATGTCGTCTCTGATTTTATCGTAGAATCTATGGCCTTTATCAAAACCTAAGAGTTTGATTTGCTTGATTTCTTTGATACAATGCCTGCCGAATTGATGGAACTTGATATTGGGCAGGAAGTTTAGGGCGGAGATCATTTCACCGGTGTAGGCGCCACCTTTCATGAATTGGATAATGTGAACTTTGAGGCCTTGGCCTACGGCTCTTACTGC
>DATDXB010000233.1:0-3688 GCA_035289465.1 Candidatus Nanoarchaeia archaeon | reverse complement strand
GCATATCACCAAAGAAAAACCTGAGGTTGGAATGCTCATAGTGCGCATCGGTCCCCCCGCGTATCCAGTCGGAGTCGGAGGGGGCGGTGCATCAAGCATGCATCAAGGTCAAAACACCGAGGAATTGGATTACAATTCCGTTCAGCGCGGGAATGCCGAAGCGGAAAACAAGGACAACAGAGTTCTTCGGGGCTGCGTCGAAATGGGAGACAACAATCCCATCTCGAGCATTCACGATCAGGGTGCTGGCGGTCCGAGCAATGTCCTCACGGAGTTACTTGAGCCACTTTGCGGCAAGATCAGTATTCGCAACATCATGCTTGGCGACAAGACAATGTCTATACTACAAATCTGGAGTGCCGAATTCCAGGAATCATACGGACTTCTCATCAGACCTGAAAAGATCGAACTTTTCCAGTCGATCTGCAGGCGCGAACGCGTCAACTGCGAAGTTCTAGGTGTTATCGATGGCAGCGGAAAAGTTGTCGTCGAGGACTCTCAAAACGGGACAACGCCAGTCGAACTGAACCTGGACCAGATTCTCACGAATATGCCTCAGAAAACATTCGAGTCAGTCCGGAAGCCAAAAGAACTCAAACCGTTGAAATTGCCAGACATTACAATTGGTCAGGCGATTGAAGCAGTGTTTAAGCTTCCTTCAGTCGGCTCGAAAGGGTTCCTGGTTCACAAGGTAGACCGAAGCGTCACTGGGCTCGTAGTACAACAGCAATGTTGCGGGATCGCCCAGATTCCGATTGCGAATGTTAGCGTCAACGCGCAGAGTCACTTCGCTCTCACAGGAAGTGCTTCTGCGGTCGGTGAACAGCCGGTGAAGATGCTCATCGATCCAAAAGCCGGAGCCAGAATGGCAGTGGCAGAAATGCTCTGTAACATGGCCTCGGCTCGGATTAGTGACATCGGAGACATACGGTGTCGTGCAAACTGGATGTGGCCTGCGAAGTTGCCTCACGAAGGTGCCCTTCTCTATGATGCTGCGGTTGCTATGTCTGACCTCATGGTCGAACTTGGTATCGCAGTTGATGGAGGAAAGGATAGCCTTTCAATGGCTGCCACCGTTTCAGGAGAGCTCGTAAAGGCTCCTGGAAGTTTGGTGATACTCGGATACGCACCAGTACCTGATATCACTAAAAAGGTCACACCGGATATCAAGAAACCAGGCGAAAGTTCGCTTGCGTTGATCGATCTTGGACAGGGTAAAAATCGCCTCGGCGGTTCAGCTCTAGCTCAAGCATTCGACCAGCTCGGTGATGAGTCACCTGATGTTGATAATCCGAAACTCCTCAAGAACGCGTTTCTTGCGGTGCAGCAGATGATCGACGAAGGGTTGATTCTGTCTCTGCATGATCGAAGTGATGGCGGCCTCATAACCGCAGTTGCCGAGATGTGTATGGCGAGTCAGTGTGGGTTCAGCGTGAAAGTCGAGGTCTGGAATGTAGTTGACGACATGGATATTCTTGACGAGCTATTTGCTGAAGAGCTCGGCTTCGTCTTGGAATACCTCCCCAACAGTGCAAATCGCATCCGTGCTATATGCGACAAGTCGGGTGTTCCATTCTCGCTCATTGGTTCGACCAACAATACAGGTAAGTGCCTCATCCGTGATAGCCATCACGATGTGTTTGCTACAACAATCGGCGAGCTCAGGCTCTGGTGGGAATCAACTAGCTATAAGATTGAAAAACTCCAGATTAATCCAGAATGTGCCAAGACCGAGTACTTCGGCTTTGGTAGTAATAATCGGTACCATCCGGAACCTCAAAGCTACAGACTTCCATTCGAGCCCAAAGACACTGCTCTTGCCGTACTGAATGCGACTGATAAGCCAAGAGTGGCAATCATACGCGAGGAGGGTACGAACGGCGACAGAGAAATGCAAGCGGCCTGTATAGCTGGGGGTCTTGCTCCATGGGATATCACGATGAGTGACTTCCTTGAAGACAGAATCGACCTGGACCAGTTCCAAGGACTCATCTTCCCAGGTGGTTTCTCCTACATGGACGTGTTCGATAGTGCGAAAGGTTGGGCAGGGACAATTCTTTTCAACCAGAAGTTGAGGGAGATGTTCGACCGCTTCTACGCCCGCGAGGATACTTTCTCGCTCGGCGTGTGCAACGGCTGTCAGCTCATGGCGCTACTCGGATGGGTTCCGTGGAAAGATGGAATGCAGGGCAGGTTGGCTAAACACCGTCAGCCACGATTCATTCATAATGTCTCTGGCAGGTTCGAGTCTCGGTGGGCGCAGGTGGAAGTTCTTCCTAGCCCATCAGTACTTCTTGCTGGTATGGAAGGATCGAGGCTCGGTGTGTGGGTCGCTCATGGTGAAGGAAGACTGTTCTTCCCGGACGCGTGGCACAGGAAAGTGGTTCAGGATAAAAACCTTGCCCCGCTCGCATATCTCGATCCACACGGTAACCAAACAGAAGTGTATCCGCACAATCCGAATGGATCACCTTCTGGGATTACGGCTCTGTGTTCTCCGGACGGACGTCATCTCGCAATGATGCCTCATCCAGAACGTTGTTTCCGTTTGTGGCAGTGGCCTTGGATACCTGCTTCATGGAGAAATCTTGAGGCTTCTCCTTGGTTACGTATGTTTCAAAATGCCAGCAATTGGTGTAGAGAACATAGGGGATAAAATTCCCCAATCAATCACCTCCCTTGCGTAGCGATACGCGAGGGAGTTTTTCTAAATATTAAACTTGTCTTTTATACTTTTATCTGTAATATTAGCCATCAGAACACATTTCGCTGTGAAATGTGAGAAAAACAAAAAACCAAAAGGAAAAGTCTTATGGCCAGAATTCCCCAAAACACCATGGATAAACAAACACTGATCAATGGTCTCAACCTTCGACACCAAGGAAAGGTCAGAGACTCCTACAATCTGCCTGGACATCCCGATATGATGTTGCCAGTGGCAAGTGACCGTTGTAGTGTCTTTGACTTCGTTCTCAACACTCTGATCCCCTTCAAGGGAGAGGTATTGACAGCTATGAGCTGTTTCTGGATCGAGGAGATCATTTCCCAAATCCAAGCTACAGATTTGGTAGCATTTGGATCAAAAATTGATCCTTACCTTCCCGAAGAGTTGAGGGGCAATCCCTCTCTGCAAAAACGCGCAACTGTGGTCAAACTCCTTGAACAACCTGAAGTGGAGGATATTGTCAGATTATATCTTACCGGCAGTGGTTACGAGAGCTATGCGAAGACTGGGATGATATGCGGACACAAGCTCCCTGCTGGTCTGATCGATGGAAGCAAATTGCCGTACCCCATCTATACACCTACCACCAAGGCAATGGAAGGACATGATGAACATATTGATGCCGATGGAGTGGTGAGTCGTTATGGATTCAAGCGGGAACGACTTTCGTTACAAATCGCCCAAGCCATGGGATCTTATGCCGAGCATTGCGGGATCATTTTGGCAGATACCAAGTTTGAGTTCAGCTCCGTTCTGGCTGATGAGAAAGGTACTCCTGACTCCAGTCGTTTCTGGGATTTGAAAGCTTGGAAAAAAGCTCATGTGCAGGGAAAGCTTCCTCCCTCTTTCGACAAACAGTTTGTGAGGGAGTGGGCAAAAAAGGTCTTGATACAGAAGGATAAGGATGGCAGAACTCGAGATACCGAAAATCCTTTTGATCTGGAATATGTCGCTGCCCAAGTC
>DATDXB010000232.1:0-9139 GCA_035289465.1 Candidatus Nanoarchaeia archaeon | reverse complement strand
CAAGTGTATGCATCCTCACTTGCCAAACAAATCGACTGCACCTATTCGCACGTCGTCAAGATCCTGCAAGAGCTTGAGAAGGAAGGTTTAGTGAACTTCGACAAGCAAGGCAGATTGAAGTTACTGACCTTGACCAAGAAGGGCACTGATGTCGCAGATCACATCAGCAGAATCAAGCAGCTTATCTAACTTCTTTTAACAATTCTTCTTTGAATTCATCTTCTTTCTTTGAATCAATGATTCCTCCTGCGGCATTGCTATGGCCTCCGCAAGAGCCGCCTATTTTATTGATGATTTTTGTCAATAAGGCGCAGACGTCTTTTCCTGCAGGGTGGATCCTCAGGGAAATCTTTGTCTTGTCTTCTGAACGTGCGAGGACGCAGACGATTGTTCCTTCCACGACGATGCGTGAACGAGTGAATATCGAGGCTAAAGTGCCTGCGACATCGGCAGGGATGTGCTCTTTCCCATCGATGATAAGAATTCCCTCTTTTTTTGTTATGCACTCTGGATGATCATCGACATAGTGCTTTGCTTGGCTGATCACGTCTTTGTATTGGGCAAGTTGAGCTTGAGCTTTCTTCATCGCCTGTTCATCACCTAAGCAGATGGCGATACCTAATTCGATATCGTCTAACCTGCCACAGGCATTGAGCAGAGTGGCGAATTCTCTGAGGTCTCTTGTGGGTGAACCTTTTGGTCTATCTAAGAGAGTGTATGAGATCCACGTGGCGATTTTTCTTGTCTTTGGATCCATGTGATCCATCAGGGCTTCTGTCAAGCGCTGTTCTTCGTCTGGACTGAGGTCTGCCAAGGTACGCCACACGCCATTGTGTTGCAAGACAATATCCAGATGCGCCAAGAGTTTTCTTACTCCCACTGCATTATTGGTCAAACCCTGCATAGGGATGTCTTGAGAATATTCGATCGCTGTTGATAGCGGACGTGATTGTCGGCCAAAGAGGCGAATTGTCGGCTTTGCCTCAATCTCCTTGTCCTTGATCGCTTGTTCAAGGATCTCTTTGTTTAGACCAGTGAAACCCTGATCCTCCTGCGCGTCACCTATGGCGCCTAAGAGCGCTAATGGGGCAAGACCTCTTTTCTTTGTGACTTCTTTTGCGATAAGATACGCGATACCTGCGCTTGAGATCTCCCTACGATCGTTTAAGCCATATCTCTTAGGATTGACTTCCACGACATTATCGCCTTCCTCTTTGTCCTGCAGATGATGATGATCGATAAGCAAGAGCTGGTTTGGATGGAGTTCTTTTGCCAGAGTCGAACGAAGCACAGAACCCATATCAATAAAGACAATCGCTTGCTCTTTTGCTTGCTTAAGATCAGCTATCGTTTGAGGAGTGATCTCGCGGGTCCTGTATAACGAGTACGGTTTCTTGAGATGATTGCATATCGCTACGACACTTGCTGTGGCTGAGACACCATCACAATCAATATGAGAAACTAGTTTGAAAGAAGAAAACAAAGAAAAGAAAGCAGCGCCCTTCTTGAGCGCCTCCTGAAACTGCTTGTGCGCATCCACTGGATTATTGCACGTACAGCTTCAAGCTCTCAGGATCGAACTTCCAATCGTAAGGAAGCTTTCCTGTAGCCTTGTAGTACTTGACAAGCTTCTTGATCTTAGACTCAGTGAGCTGTTGGCCTCTGAGGCTCGTCATGTCATTCTTGTTCGATGCCCTATGCTTTGCGATAATGACTGCGCGTCTGATGAGAGCCATCATGTCTTCAGGAATCTTAGGCGCTAGCGATTTTTCGATGAGCACTTCAGTGATGGTCTTTTCAACCACTTGCTTGACCGCAGGAATACCATAGGAATCCCTCAAGATGGTTCCAATAAGAGATGAGGACTTACCTTCCTTGGCAAGCTTAGCGATGATCATCTCCACTTCCTTAGGCTTGTGATTAACCCAAGTCGGCGTTGTCGGATTCAATGGCCGTTTAGAACTGGCCTTACCCTTTTTTCTTGAATAACGTCTTGACATATTACAGGTAATCGATTTGAGAAGATCTACGCCCTCTCCGGTGCAGTCAAGCTTTGGACCGAACTGCCCCTCGATTAAGAGCATAGACTGAGGGGGGATTTAAAAAGGTTGTGGCAATTGACTGCGATCTTCTCTGAGATACTTTCTGATCCTAGATTCTAATCTGTCTACTTCTACATTACGCCCACAAAGCCAGATCTCAAAATTTCTATCGCACTTATCTTGTTCGTAGCCAAATGGGCAATTAAGATCCCTTCCCTTGACGGTAATCGTGCAGCCGTTCCAATGATAGAGGTCTGCATCAAATCCTCTCACGCGGGTTCCTGGCTCTACATACGGATAATTTCCCCCATATGAAGACTCAATGACATATTTCCCTGAAGTCAACACTCTTTGTGCTCCTTGATCGAACAACCAAGTTTGCAATTTTTCACGCAGTATGGATAATTCCGCAGCATTCTTTTCTGCGTCTTGAGAAACACCTAATGTCCTTGCGTCTAGATCCAATGTTTTTGAGATGACTTCGTTGCCAGTTTGTCGTTTCTTGGACATGGTCGTTCTAATAGCCCCGCCCAGATTCGAACTTTGCCCCATCCCTGAGGGTCTGGTGCAGTTCGAATCTTTATTGAGGTGTAGTCGTTTGTATCAATAGCCCCGCCCAGATTCGAACTGGGGTCACAAGGTTCAGAGCCTTGGGTGATTGGCCGCTACACTACGGGGCTGTATTTGGACGAGATGGGTAATGGCTTGTTTATAAAGCTTGTTTCGGGACGAGATACTGAGGTCGAACGCCTGTCTCTTTGCAGATGATTTCTAATGCTTGTACCGTCGTCGCGTAGAGACCTTTCTCTGCTTCCAACAAGCTTCGCGCAGGGATTCCGATGCGTTGTGCCATGTCGATCTGAGAGATCCCTGCAGATTCCCTCAGCTGAGTGATCAATAGGCCCATCGCGGTATTATCAGACGTATCTTGCTTTATTCGCTCTGTCCCTTGATAGAACAGCACAGGGATCAACCCATATGGCCTACCTATCTGCTCAAGCGCGCGCAATGAGAATCGCACAGCGTCATTTCGACAATATGTCTTTACGAGGCATCGGGTAATATCTGCATTCTGCGCAATTCTGAACAAACTGTCTTGAGTCTCATGGCTGAGCCTTCTCAAACGAAGCCCCAGCGATTCATGGACCAAATAGTCTGTCGTCTGGCCTAATCCTGCAGCAACACGCTCTATTGTGGCCGTCTGCTGGACGTGACCATTATCCGTCGGCATGCGTCCATAAATATTGAGCCCCAACCAACGCAGCAGTTTTGTGCGCGTAAAGCCTGTTGCTGCATGGAGCCGGGCGATCGCATTATTTGCGTATCCATCCGCACGCTCTATGAATGCTTGCCCCGTACGATTCGTGAACATCATAGGGATGAGTCCAAGCCCTTTTGCAATCTTCTCAAGCGTCGGGACTTCCCATGATTTGCGTTCTTTGCCGGTGATCCTTGTGACGACGGCTTGGGAAACCTGTCCCAAAGCGCCCATCTCTGTCAAACTGATGCCTTGCTCGCCTTGCACTTGCCTGATTCTCTGCGCCAAAGAGACAGGTCTCTTGACGAGATACATCGGTGTGACTGATAGCGCAGAACAGAGCATCTCCAAACGCTCAAGAGAAGGAAGATCATCTCCTGACTCATAGGCACAGACTTGGCGAAGCGTCAGCTCTGTTGCTTGGGCCAGCTCTTTTTTGGTGTATTGCTCCCACTGGGTGTGAAACTTAAGAGATTCCACTATCGATACTTCTGCCTGTCCGCAATATGCCTTTGCATCAGAAGGACAGAGCAATCCATTTGGAGTGCGAAAAAGCACAGGAATACGGCCCATATCTTTTGCAAGTTGTTCAAGGACCACATACGGAGTAGGGCCTTTGTTATGATGCAAGGATCCCCAGGTCTGAGAATGTCCATCTTCAGCGCGTGCCCGCTGATAGGCTTGGGCAAGACGATTCATAGCTCAGAAAACAGTGTTTTATTTATAAAGTTGGACTCAACCTTTATATATTCGCTAGACTTCACTATGGTTAAGTATGCCTAGAGTCACCCATCCCCAAGAGATAGAGGTCTATTACGTACTGCCAGCCCTACGGCGCGAACTTGCCCTTGCCTTGAAAGCCAAGGGATATGAGCAAAAACGGATATCTACGTTGCTTGGCGTCACTGAAGCTTCCATCTCCCACTACATCAATTCCAAGCGCGCAAGCGCAGTACGCTTTGATGCAGTAATGAAACAAAAAATCTCTGCTGCTGCCTTGCGCATCACCGACGTGAATGTCATGGTGCGTGAAACCCAAGCGCTCCTTTCACAAGCCCGCAACAACAAGACCGTCTGCGGAGCCTGCCATGAGTATTCCAGCCGTGCAGTTCCTGCTGGATGCACGGCGTGTTTTGATTCACCATCCGCTCCGTTTGCGCAATCAATAACCATCCCTATCCTTAAACAATGATCTCAACTATCTATCTGGACCATGCCGCCGCCACGCCGCTTGACCCGCGCGTCAAGCAAGCGATGGAACCCTACCTTACTGTAGAGTATGGCAATGCACAGAGCCCACACCTGGTCGGACAGAATGCGGCTCAAGCCATTCATAATGCACGTATCAGTATCTCGCGCATCCTCACCTGCATGCCTGGAGAGATCGTCTTTTGTTCAAGCGGCACCGAGAGCATCAATCTTGCTATCCTTGGTGTTGCGCGAGCGAATGCGGCAAAAGGAAAGCACATCATCACTTCAGCTATTGAGCACAAAGCAGTGCTTGAATCCTGCACACAACTTGAACGCGAAGGATTCAGTGTGACCTATTTGCAGCCTGATAAGTTTGGACGAATCACGACGGAGAACCTGAATGGAGCCCTTCGCGCTGATACAATCCTAGTTTCGTTCATGCAGGCCAATAATGAGATCGGCACGATAAATGATATTGTTGCCTTAGCGAAGATTGCGCACGCTAAAGGCGCTTTGTTTCACAGCGACGCCTGCCAAAGCGCAGGATATCTCGACATCAATGTCCACCGATCCGGCGTTGATCTGTTGAGCTTGAATGGATCAAAACTGTACGGTCCAAAGGGATCTGCGCTTTTGTATGTTAGAAATAACATCAAGGTACAGCCGCTTATTTTTGGCGGCGGACAAGAAGATGGCTTGCGCAGCGGCACAGAGAATGTCGCTGCTATTGCCGGACTAGCAGAAGCGCTGAATCTGACGCAACAGACTAAGGAGAAAGAGAGTCCGAGACTCATCGCCTTGCGTGATTGGTTTATCGCTGAAGTCCTCAAGATCGAAGGTACGCAATTGCAGGGACACCCCAGCAATCGCCTTGCGAATAATGTCAATATCACTTTTGAGGGAATAGAAGCTGAATCACTGCTGTACATCCTCTCAGAACATGGTGTGTGCGCTTCAAGCGGCTCGGCCTGCACGAGCAAAGAACTTGATCCCAGCCATGTGTTGCTTGGCATCGGAGTCGGAGCTGATCTTGCGAAGTCAAGCATACGGTTTACTTTGGGAAGAATGACGACAAAGGAGGTCTTGGAGCGAGCTCTTGAGATCATCAAACAAGATCTCGAGCAATTACGCACGCACGGACATGTGCTTGCCGACTTTCCCACACACGGATCACGATCACTATAACGGAGGAAAATACCATGCAAGAACAAACTATGAAAGAACCCAAGGCGAAACCCTCGCCCAAGAGTCAGGCTTCAACACCATTGATCACAGAGGACATGACCATCGGCGATGTCATCAGCAAGTACCCAAGCACCATTGAAGTCTTGCTCAGAAACGGCGTGCACTGCGTCGGCTGCGGCGCGAAGACCTTTGAAGCCCTTGGCGATGGACTACGCAGTCACGGCAAGAGCGACGAAGAGATCAACACCTTACTCGCAGAGCTCAACTCCTCAATCGAAGACACCTCGGAGCAAGGCGATGTACAGATCACCAATAAGGCCGTGAGCAAACTCAAGGAACTCATCAAGACCAACGGCAAGGACGGCTATGGCCTACGCGTCCAAGTCGTCCCAGGTGGCTGCGCAGGCTTCCAATACGGCTTTGACTTTGAGAACACCAAGCAAGCAAATGACACAACCCTTGATGTTGAAGGTGTGACCTTCTATCTTGACTCAGAAAGCTTCGGGCACTTACGCGGAGCACGCATCGACTATGTCGACACGCTCCAAGAAGCCGGTTTTAGAATCACCAACCCCAATGCAAAAGGAGGATGCGGCTGCGGCAAGAGCTTCAGCTAAACACCCATGGTTCGCTTTTTAGCATTTTCCGACCACCACGCCGATGCACGGCTTCAGACACGCATGTATGATACTGCGAAGAAGCACAGCATCGACTTAGTCTTCATCCCTGGTGATTTCTCGCCGCACGGAGAAGACCAAGTCCCTCACGGCATGGTCGGACCCTTCCTTTCGCTAAAGAGCAAAGTCTATGTCTTGCATGGCAACCACGAGACTGAAGCAAGCGTCCGCTTTGTCGAGCAGAAGTATGGGCTGAAACCATTTGAAGGATTTATGCACGAGGGCGTGGGCTTCTTTGGCGCAGGCGGGGCTGATATCGGACCCTTCCCCACATCAGATGTCGAGATCTTTGAGACGCTCAAGGTGTCCCACGACAAGATCAAGGGGGCCAAGAAGAAGGTCATGATCACCCATGTGCACCCTTCAGGTTCGATGATCGAACAGATGTGCCCTGTCGACGGCACCGGATCAGATGCTGTACGCAAGGCCATTGACACGTTTAAACCTGATTTAGTCATTTGCGGCCATATCCATGAAGCCGGCGGCATCGAAGAGACCATCGGCAAGACCAAGATTGTCAATATCGCCTGCACAGGCAAGGTGTTTGAATTATGACGCCTACACAAATCAAGATACCTATCCACTCCGAGCTTGTCTTAGACCGCAGCATGTACGATGATGCGAACGAGGAGAGGTCTAAGTTCTCGGCTCCTGAAGGCTTGACTGAGGAGACTGTGCGCGAGATCTTTTCGCAAAAGAAAGAACCAGAATGGATGCTTGCCAAGCGACTGCAAGGATTGAAACTGTTTATGGAAACAGCCCTTCCTGATTGGGGCCCAAATCTTTCTGGACTTGACTTGAATAAAATCATCTACTTTGTCCGACCTGACGCCCCACAATCACGCTCATGGGAAGACGTTCCTGCTGATATCAAACGCACCTTTGAACGCATTGGCATTCCCGAAGCTGAACGCAAGAGTCTTTCTGGTGTCGGCGCACAATATGATTCTGATGTGGTGTACCATAAGTTGAAGAAAGAATGGGAAGATCAGGGTGTTGTGTTCCTGAATATGGATGATGCGGTGCGCGAGCACCCTGAACTTGTCAAAAAATACTTCATGACACAATGCGTGCCTGTCAATGACCACAAGTTCATCATGCTGCATGCCGCAGTGTGGTCTGGTGGTACCTTCATCTATGTCCCTCCTGGCGTCAAAGTGACGATGCCCTTGCAGGCGTATTTCCGTATGAACGCCAAACGAGGCGGACAGTTTGAGCATACCTTGATTATCGCCGACAAGAACTCTGAGATTCACTATATCGAAGGATGCTTTACTCGAGCAAATATAGTGAGCTGTAATCCTGACTATAAAAAAATTGAAGATATTCGAGAAGGCGATCATGTCCTTACCAGTGAAGGCGTTTATAAACCAACTAAGAACATTCAAGTTCGACCCTATACTGGAGATATCTACACCATCGGACTTTTTGGCGACTCTACACAAATGATCGATGTCACTGCAGACCATCCTTTTTTATATGTAGATAAAACCAGCAAGAGGGACCGAAATAAAAAATTCAATCCGCGGTGGAACATCCCTCACTTCTTTAAGAAGGGGGATTATCTTGCAATCCCTATCTCTCAAACAGTTAGAACTTCCATGCATCACGAATTTGAGATCATGAAGGGGGCTGGAAGACATGGTTATAGTCCTCTCAAAGTAAGAGTGCCCCTTATCAGCGAATTCTTCAGGTTGGTAGGATACTATCTTGCAGAAGGCAGTGTGAGCGCAAATTCATATCTTAATTTCTCCTTCGGAGAACATGAGACCGCCCTTATACAAGATGTCAAATACTGCCTACAAAAGGTATTCAAGATCGATAAGGTCCTTGAGATGCGCCATAAAAAGAATCACGGCGTCTCCTTGGTCGTCTGTTCTGTAACCATCGCCAGAATATTCAAACAGTTTGGAGATCGATGCGATCGAAAGGCCCTACCCCCCTGGATGTTGTCGGAAACTCCTAAACATCAGAGGGAGATCATCACAGGATGGTTCCGCGGAGACGGGAATTATTATCGGAAAAAATCAAAATCTTCCGGATGGCTTAAGGAAGCATTCAGGATCAACACAACCTCTGAAAAGCTTGTCCGTCAAATGCGTGATGTTCTGCTTAGACTGGGTATTGTTGCATTTCTCAACAAACAGGATAGGTCAAAAGAAGGAAGACGTTGCATGTATACTCTTGGAATCACAGGCGATTATCTGCCAAAGTTCGGAACTCTTGTCGGGATTCGCACATTCCTCAAACTGAACGGCAAGCGCCGTGCTTCTATGTTTGGCATCACCGATAACTTTGCTTTTCTCCCGATCAAGAAGATTTCAAAAAGACACGTAAAAAATGAACCAGTCTTCAACTTTAGTGTTGACGACCACGAAACCTATACTGTTGGAGGTGTTGCAGTTCATAATTGTTCAGCACCCGTGTATAACGAGAGCTCTCTGCACGCTGGATGCGTCGAATTATTCGTGCATGAAGGCGCAAAAATATCCTATTCCTCTGTTGAAAACTGGAGCAAGAACACCTATAATCTGAATACAAAGAGAGCGCTTGTCGATAAAGATGGCACTGTCGAATTCATCAACGGCAATATGGGCAGTGGGGTCACTATGTTCTGTCCTTGTGCTGTGCTGAGAGGCGAAGGGGCGAAGTCTGACTTTTTAGGCGTCGCCTTTGCAGGACCAGGACAAAACCAAGACACCGGGTCAAAAGTCATCCATGCCGCGCCTCGGACATCCTCTACGATCCGTTCCAAGAGCATCAGCAGAGGTGGAGGCATATCTTCG
>DATDXB010000231.1:0-6884 GCA_035289465.1 Candidatus Nanoarchaeia archaeon | reverse complement strand
TAGTATCTCGTGCGATGATTGCGCATAAGAAATCAAAACTGCCCGTAATCGAGAAGACGCTGGTGACCCTTGGGTGATTTGTCAAGTGATCGATGCATTTCTGCTTTTCTTCTGGCGAGATATTACCTAGCTTGATTTCCAGGATAGGGGACCTCTTTACAGCTCAGGCCAAGGTGTCGGAAAGGGAATCGAAGAACTCTGTAGGCAGGTCAACAGATTTTTTGAGCATAAGAAAGTGCCTGCTGTCTTAACGAGCGATCAGCAGGCCACTAAGTCGATGCAAGGCTCAAGAACGCAGGATTGGGATGCCGCGCGTGAGGAATATGACCTCCCTGCCAAGCACATCGATACCTCCAAGCTCGTCGTCTTCATGGATGAGCCAACAACGAGCTTGGATTATCGCACGTGCAAATCCATTGGTAAACAGATCAATGATCTAGCTGGGCAGTATGAAGGACGATTGCAATTCTTTATTGCTACACACGATCCGACCCTTATCGAGAACCCACGCTCGAAATGTGTCAGTTTTTATCAGAGTCCTGTCGGGACAATGCAAGGCGGACAGGAGCTTTGATTTGCCGTATGTCTTACACCCAACCCATCAATCTTGCGATAAAGAAGGCTATAGCGATGATCGCGATGGCTATTGCGCCTCGTTCGGCATGGTCCATGGTTAGCCCCCTATTTTTAGGGATAATACCAAGAGCAATAATCCTCCAAAAGCGACGAGTAACCACCAATTCTCCTTGGTCCAGCCCACCATCCTAACTGCCACGGTTTCCATTGTTTATCCCCCCCCTTTTTCAAGTATTTAATCTCTTTCCTTTGTAAGTAGACCATGATGAGGAGCATGCACGACACCCCCATAAGAAGGTAGATAATTAGCAATGTCTCTCTATCAATGGCTAGATCCTGGATCAGCCATCCAAGAAGAGTTGCGATTCCTCCCACAATTCCGATATAGGAAGCGATATTTCCAAGTTCCTTGGCGACGTCTATTGGTTCTCTGTGCATTAATCCTGGTAGCGAAAGCATCCTTTATGTGTGTTGTGCCATTTTTCTGAAAATCTTCCATCCTTATTGAAGATTCTTCGCCAAGAACTCAGTTGTTTTCTTCCAGGCATCCTTGGTCTCTTCAGGGGCATAGTTTGCCCCTGTCGGATTGGCAAAGGCATGGCCTACGCCTGGATAGATGTAGATCTCGTTTGTGATGTTAAGATTGTCGAGGGTTTGGTCAAAGCTATTGACGGTATCGACGGGAATTGAGGTATCTTTGTCGCCAAAGATTCCCAGGACAGGCCATTGGATTGATTTGAGTTTGGATTCATCAGTGACTAAGGAACCGTAATAGATGACGGTAGCATCCAATGGTTCGCCTGATAACGCAAGATCAAGGCTCTTACCGCCTCCATAACACCAACCCATAGAGGCTATCTTGGTCGTGGCCTGCTCATTTTTGAGGTATTGCGCTGCGGCCTGGAGTCTCTGGGTCGTGTTCTGTTCGTCAGCCTCTGCACGGTACTTCATGGCCTCTTCTCTGGTCGTTGCGACTTGAGAGTCATAGAGATCCACAGCCAGGACGACATAACCCTCCTTGGCTAATTGGTCCGCGGTCTGCTTGATGTTGTCATTCAATCCCCACCACTCATGGATCATCACGACGCCAGGATAAGCCTTCTTGTCGTCTGGCCTTGTCAGGTATCCGCTCATCTGAGGGGCATAGTCAAGCATCTTACTGACGAGCGTTTGGCTTGAGGTTTGAGCGCTCGTTTCAGCTAGGACCTCGACGCCTGTCTTTTGCTCTTGTGCAGAGCACGCTATGAGTGCAAGACAAACAAAAATGGAAAAAACCGCTCTATTCATCTCAAGATACTCTCGATCCGAGGTGTCTGGATGGTCAATTCATCCTTGTGGGATTTCTCAATGGCAAGCTCTCTGACTTGCATGAGCTCTGTGCCGTCTTTTCTGACAATGATGGGGAAGTCCCAGCGCTTCTCAAAGACGATTTCCATATTGTCGTCTAGCTGGACTGTATAGGTGCTGAAGTCAAACTGGATACCCGAATCAAATGTCGCGCGGATCCTGCTGTTGTTATACTGATCCAAGAACTTGACGATGGACGTGCCAATAAAGTCATCATAGGTCACATTGACGACGTCCTTATAGTAGCCGCTTCTGGCGCAGAGTTCATTCCACATACACGATGCTTGGGCTGTCTTTGAGTCATGGTCTAAGAATACCACATCAGAATCCTGGTCATTGAACTCCTCTAGGCGATTCTCAAAGAAGATGAGCATCTTCTCGCCTCTGGCCTTGACATAGACAGGCGATTCTGGACCATCCTCTAAGAGATAGCCATATCCTGAATAATTGGCTTTCTGCATGATGTGGGCTAAGCGAGTAGGCTTTGTCGGTTCAGGTGCAGTAACGATCTGAGGGGCTGGTGCTGGCTCTGCGGCGGGAGGCGTTGGTTCAGGCTGTGCTTCGACAGTCGTTTCTGGCTCAGGAGCAGGCTCCTTGGCCTTTTGATCCTCATCACAGACCTTGTCCTTATCTTGGTCTAAACAACAATCCATGCCCTTGACGATATAGGGGGCATTACAGGTCGGCCCCGTGGGGGCTGACTGTTCAGATGACTCCATAACGACACATCCCCCTAAGAGGAGGATGATAGAAACGAGGGCTAATAAGGATTTCATCCATTCAGGGATGCGAGGAGGGCATTTATATCTTACGGGCTCAGGACTGCGGGAGAAACTTCTTTTTGTAAGCCAATTTGTGCTGTTCGAGCCATGTCTCGGTGATGAGAATCACGTCGGCCGGATTGATTCCTCGATTCTCATTCTGGATAGACCACTGAGACCCTCAGAGGTCTTGGCCTGCTGAATCACCAGCGCAAAAGTCACCACTGATCGTTCTTGCTCACCCAAACTGTCAGACTCCCGCCTTTGCTTTTTCCCTTGACTTTGGCTAAGTTAGGGTCCCCGAATATCTCGGCGACCTCCTTCCAAAATTGTCGGCTGTTCATAGAACCACTCTGGGGCACGGTGATTAATAAACCTTTGTGCACGAGAACAGTATCTCCGAGGGACTTTGGGTTTGTTGGTTTTTCAGGATAGTTGGATTTAGGATGTGCTTTGTTTTCAAGGAAAGTCTTTTGGAATTGGCCAATTAAAGCTTGGGTGTTTCTTGAGTTCTTCAAGCTTTTCCATAGGACTCTCTTGGATGGGCGACAAGGTCTTTGTTGACCTTGTGCATTTCAATGAGAAATTCTTTGAAGCTCACCTCCTCCTTGTAAAAACAGGACCAGATAGTCTGGAGTAATTGTTCAAACACAAATAGGAAGTATCTGATTTTCATTTTTTTGCTCTTGCATTTTATTGTTGCTTCGTCTTGTACGCGGTATCCTGTTTCTATTCGCCATCTTTTCCTATACGTTTGAATGATGGTATCGAGTTGTATTTCTTCGACATTGGTTACGAAAACCCAATCGATTTCTTTGTCGAGACTCTTGGTATAGATACTTTTGAGAAAAATGAGATTAGACTCAAACTCGTAATATGTTTTGTCTTTATTTAGCTCGTAAATATGAGGTATTATTTTCTTTTCTGTCTTTTGCATTTTGGCAAGTTCTTCTTTGATGTAGTTGTCGTCTTTGCCTTTTCTGACAAGGATAAGATAGGGGATATTGAGTTGTTGTAATTCGTACATGAGTTCTTTGGCATAAAAACCGCGATCGAAAAGTGCGAGACTAATCTTGTCAATGTAGGGCTCTATTGCTTTTAGGCAGTAGATTACTGCATAGGCCATATTGTGGCCGATCTGTATGGGAATACTGACGAGAGGTATCTTCTGCGGCACATCATCAGAGATAAGACTGCATGTCAAGAATTTGAATTTTCCCGTGATGGCCTCTCCTTTTTTCCAGCCATGAATGTCTAGTCCCTGAACCTCGCCGTAGAAATCCTCTTCAGTATAATCAAATGCGAGCATTGCTGGTTTTGATTTCCAATCAAATCTTTGAGAAATCCGCCCAATATAATCCAGGTAAGAATGTGTTGTCATTTCATGCATTGCATTTTTTGCATGAGCATAGATCGTATCTGATTTATTGGCCACGGTCTCAATGTATGTATTGTATGCGACAGCATCCAATAACGATTCTGAAAGTTCAAATCCCGTCAAGCTATGTGTCTCTAAAGAAAGTCCAAGACTACCGTTGATAAAATGACGAACGATAGCAATGCTACGGGCTATGGGAGTTCGATTTATCATGAATAAAAACGAGGTACACTTTTCTTCCAAGATATTCCTTTGGACAACTTACTTTAGCACTGGTACCAAAAGGAGTAACTTCTCGAAGCATAAAACCCTCAATTCCCTCTATAGTCAGTTTTGTCTGGCGAATCATTTCCACACGCTTCATAAGATATCTATAAGATATCTCAAGTATAAAATCTTTTCGGTACTCCAAACTACCCAACAGCATAACTACTCTCTAGAAGTTAATCAGACTCGGAGATACTGACGAGAAGCGGAAGATTTCCGGGATTTGGAGAACGAAGTAATAAAGAAATGAAAAACAAAAAGACTTACAACGCCTTTGCGCTGTCTCGGATCTGGGTCAAGGAGCATGATGTTGGAGGGGGATTTATCCCTTACGTCAGGTCAGGGTCTTCTATGACCTGGACTTCAAAGTCCCTCAAGGCAGAAAGATCGGTCCAACGGTTTGATTTGGGATCGTAAGAGAGTTCCGCGTTTTGAGTCAGTTTGCTTCTCGTAGGGATATTTCCAATCACTAAGTCTTCCCATTGGGCAAGCGGAGTAGTGGGCTTGATCTGCTGTGCTCTTGCTTTTATCCTATCACCGTAAGCCCTCAGGCAAACATCGAGAGTATTTGCCATGAGTCCTTCCTCAGCACCCTCAATTCCTCCTGGGAAATATTTCTTCTGAGGACCCAGGCCTACATTGATAGTGATGATCGGCACTCCTGATGTTGAATCCGCACCGTCTGAACGATATTCTTCAGTCCGTGCTGAGAGGTATCCCTGGGGATCTTCAGGCGCGATCAATTCGGCACGTAACGCGTCGATGAATCCATCGCAAGCGTAGACAATGGGGCCTGTGCTCGTTTGCCAATTTTCATCATATACCGTGATGGCAGCTTCGGTCTTAGGATCAAGACCTGGAAGGGTCTTGAGCGCCTCAGCTATCTTCGCGAGAACATCGTCTTGCTTAAGGATCTCCTCAAGCTCTTCTGGACCGATTCTTTTGATGAGGTTCATGAGTGTGAGATTAAACAAAAAATGAAAAACAAAAAGACTTACAACGCCTTTGCGCTGTCTCGGATCTGGGTCAAGCTCTTCTCGACTAAAGGCAAGGTGACTTGCATGTCGCCAATGTCCTTGCTCGTGTCGATACCCATTTCGGTGAAGGTCGCCTTGTTTGATTCCAAGAGCGCCTTCCAGGCATCGCCGTCGTTTTTGAGCTCGATAAAGCCAAGCTCGAAGTCCGCGAGAGATTCGCTCACGACTTGCTTGTCCGTATGCTTACCCGCAAAGCGTTGATAGATGCCCTTGAGGCTATCCAGATCAGTGCGGATTTCTTTGCTCATACCAAAGTAGTCAGTGACTGCCTTGGTCTGGGCTTCAAGTTCGCCCTTCACTTCGACTACTTGAGCGGTCGCTTCGGTGAGCTCAGTTGAGATGCGCTCATTGTCGCCTTTGAGCTGGTCCACAGTGCCCTGGAGGGCAATGACTTCGCTCTTGGCAGTTGAGGCCTGGGAAAACCCGATGACACTGGTCACAGCCAACGCGGCGCACAAGACAGCTAAAATCGCTAGAATCTTCTTCATGGTAGTTACCTCCTTTTTTTTAAGGTTTAAATGCCGTCTTCGTCGCCTTTGCTGGCAACGATCACGGCATGGTCCAGACCCGTGATGGGCTTGGCATTCAATGAATCAGTGTCAATTCCGCGCTTTGCCGGACTTTGATAGTTGGTAGGCGCATCGCATGAACCTGTGATCATACGGGTCAAGGATTCATACGGGAATATCTCACGTGCGAAAAGGTTGTCTTCACTCATGTTAGTTCACCTCACTGTTCTACCTTATTGGGTAAAATGGGTATTTAAACCTTTCGTTTTGTCGTCCTTTTAAAGTAGTGACATAAGGCGCACCTATATAAGCTTCAGAGGCTCAGGAAGGGTATGGCCAACCCCTCAAACTTTATCAATGCATTAAGAAACGCCTATACCTTCACTTTTGACGATGCCTCAAAGGCATATCGCTTCAGCAGAGAAGCAGTCGAAGAGACCTTGAAAGCGGCACAAGGTTCATTGGGCATCGCTAGATACGTCCTGCAGACGGTGGCTGATCGCTCCCAGGGCATCGTTTCGGAGCTCCACCCTGAACAAGATGAAGATTCAGGCTTTGATTTTGGCCGTCAAACCCCTCTCAATGCCAAGAAAGGTGCGATGAATCTCCACCTTAAGACTGCCGCCCAAATCCTCGCACGTTCTGCAGGCGACATGGGCACCTTCGTAGAAGGTTATGAACGACACGTCGACCCCACATCAATCGTGAATGAGAATCTTGAGTTCTAAGCCAACACCTATTTTTAGCCCTTTTTTGCTTTGATGTGTTTAGGGTCCAGGATATCAGTCAATACTTCGACTTTCTTATGCATCCACTTGATGTTGATAAGAATATCTGCCACTTCACCCTTCTTGACAAGTTCGAGATATGGAGTGCACCCCTTGAAGTTCTCATTTAGTTAAGCCTAAGTAGGTGTGGTATTTGGGAGGACTATACCATGAGAACAAGAAGGACATTTGGTCGGGAGCTTAAACTGCAAATCCTCAAGGAGGTCGAATCTCGGCCTGTG
>DATDXB010000230.1:0-4717 GCA_035289465.1 Candidatus Nanoarchaeia archaeon | reverse complement strand
GCCTCGTCCAGCTCAATGAGTGAGCCCCTCGCATCACTCCAAGGCATACTCCTCAAATTTATGCATCTTGAGACCTTCGCGAACAGCTCAAAGATCCAGGGAATTGTTCGATCCTCGGACGCCGTTGTGATCTGGGTGGCTACACCTTCGCAAAAAACATCATAATGTGTAGCCACCCATTCTTCCCCATCCCCGTTCGACACTTTTCCGCTATCAGAAATTGACTTATCCCTTCCTTGATTCCTCTTGTAGAACCCTGATCGCAGGATAGTGGTTCTTATGGACATTACCTTCGTGAAGTTCACTTGCCTTGACCCATCGCGCTTCTTTGATCTCTTGATTATCTGTTTTCTCTCCTTTCTCAATGAAGTCCTCAATCAGGTGTATGCTAATCCTTGAATCAAAGAACGTGTCTATGTCTCGGGCGTAGAAGTTCTGCTGTTGCTGATGCAAGATCTTACTTGTGCTTTGGATTGAGACCCCTGTCTCCTCTTGGATTTCTCTTCGCAATCCCTCTTCTATGGATTCCTTGTCTTCCACTCCGCCGCCTGGCAAGGACCAGATGTTAGGCTTCCAACGATCCTTGACTACGAGGATCTTGCCATCTTTACGAAGAATCAGGCCATAACATGAACGACGAAGCTTGGGCGTGATGTGCTCCGGCTTGATCACTTCTTGGCCAATTTGGTCGGTGAATTCCGTTTGCATCCCCTCAGAAGAGGAAACGACTAGCACCTACATAAATTCTTCGGATAGAAACTCTATAACCTCATCTCTCTGACAAATGCCTCTGCAAGCGCGATCCCTGGGGCATCATTGACATTCATCATGTGACGGGGTATGTAGCCCCTTACAGATCGTTGTCGTTCTTCAAGGATCGCGTCCAGCGTCTTTGTGCGCAGATCCTCCAATAGTCTCGGACCATAGATACCAATAGAGGTAGGGGCCGCGGACCTTGCAGGGTCAAGGAGAATGCACCCATCAACTCTCTCTTGGAGATAGATGTCCATCATCGCTTGATACTCTCTTGGAGCAATCAAGGCATCACAGTTCAAGCCCAAGACCTCTGATTGAGCATCTACACTCACTGCGATAATCCTTGCAGGATCCATCTTCTCCTTGAGCTGATGCACATAGTCAATATCCATGTCCAAGGATGCACCCTTCCCAATCGTATCCTTGATCTGGTCACCTCGATAGCCGAGTATAATGGTTGCTGAAGTAATACCGCATTCCTTTGCCGCCAAGAGGCTATAGACAATCAAGGGCCGGCCTGCGATAGGAATCAAGGCCTTTGGCTGATGGTCTGTCAATTCACCCATGCGCGATCCGCGCCCACCGGCCAAGACCACTGCTTTCATCACTTGAGCCTCCTTGAGATCCCTTCAGCGAGCAGCCTCACGGTCTCCTCAATAGATATTGATGTCGTGTCTATTTTGACGGAACCTGGGACCTCCAGTTCTTTGAACCTTCGACAGGTCTTCTCTATGAACCATGGCTCATCAAATCGTGAGGGTGGATGAGATCTCTGCGCGATCCTCTGCATCGCGACATCATACTCACAATGTAGGATCACTTGCGCATCGGGCTTCGGGAAAAAATCATACAAGCCCATGACTTGCTGTTGATCTGCTCCTGTCGCCCCCTGACAGACTGCACTGCTGAGAGGTCCCCTATTCCACACAAGGAGTTTGGTCTCATCGCCTAACTGAGGAGCACAGGAATTCTCAAACACAAATCGCGTGCCAATCGCCAAGAGCTTGGCCACTAAGAAACCATCATCATCGCGAAGCTCCCTGTCTGACCAATACTTCTTAAGAGCGGCACGAAAGGGATTCTTTTTCATGGAAACAGTCTCGATGCTCAAAGGATTTAGCAGCCCTGACAGCACCAAGCGATCAAGCGCCGTATCCTTTCCCGCAGCACTATTGCCGTCGAGGGTCACTAAGTTCGCCTTCTTTTCAAGAGGCGTTGCTTGAACGGGAACTCCATAGACTCCGCATGCACGCACATAGAGCTCTGCAGTGCCCTGCGCGGTGAAGGGAACTGATGCTGCATAGCTAAGAAGTTGGTTATCCTTGTCTGAAGATGGTGAAGGCATGGTAAGTCGATGGGGGAAAATATGCACTCTATTTAAAGCCGAGCGAGTTCCCTAAGAAACCAATTTATACATCCAGTTTCGACTAAACCCGATGAAACGCCCAGTCATAGCTATCGTCCGCGACTTTATCTCACTTAGTCCACAGATCCCGCGCTATGTGAAAACCCTGGCGCTTGTGGTATTTCTCTTTGAGGCCGTCAAGACCATCCCACCCTTCATCTTCACGGACCTTATAGATCATCTGGTAGCCTATGATCCTGCCTCGGGATTGACGATGACCTTGGTCTGGTATCTCCTTCTTGGGTACTTGGGATCGCTGATGCTCATGACCGTGGTCGAAGTCGGGACCAAGTACTTCTACGGACACCTGATCCTTGACTCTGAGACCGATATCATCCGTCGCACCTTCAAAAAACTCCTCACCCTGCCCCTTGGCTACCATGAAAACACGATGAGCGGGACCATGATCGGCAAGGTCATCCGCGGCATCTCCAAGATCGTCGAGATCCTCTGGCAAATCGGCGATCAATTAGTCCCCAGTATCATCCAAGCAGTTATCACTTTAGCCATACTATGTTACATGAACCTCTTTGTGGGACTCTCATTCCTTCTCTTTATCCCGCTCTTTTTAGCCGCGCTGTTCCGCGGCGCCATACGCACCCAACCTCTGCGCGAACAGATGCACCACCACTATGAACAGTTCACCGGCAGCATGGGCCAGTCTCTCTCCAACATCCGCACCGTCAAGGACTTTGACGCCCAAGACCGCGAGCTTGCCTGCGGAGCGAACATCTTCGAGAAGTATGCGCAAGCCAGCAACCTTCGACGCAAGAGCGGCAGCCTTAATCTGATCATGGAAGACACCATCATCAGCATCGCCCGCGCAGGCACTCTGGCACTCTCTGTATGGCTCATGATCAACGGACAGCTTACCGCAGGAGGGCTTGTGCTCATCATCACGCTGTCTGAGAAGGCCTACTTGAATCTCCAACGCCTAGGAAGGGCGTATTACCACATGCAGGACGCCGCACCTGCCATCGCCAGATTCACCGACATACACGCAGAACCCATCACTTTAGTCGACAAGCCAGATTCCACAGCGAGCATCACACAAGGCGAAGTGAGATTTGACAAGGTCGGTTTCCGCTATGGCCCTAAGCATCACGCTGCGCTTTCAGGCATCTCATTTGTGATCAAACCACGCACTACTGTCGCTCTTGTGGGACGATCAGGATCAGGCAAGAGCACCATCATCAAGCTGTTATTGAGGCACTATGATCCGACTTCTGGCAAGATTCTTCTTGATGATGTTGACGCTCGCGACTATTCATTTGCCAACTTACGAAAGGATATCGCGTTAGTGTCACAGGATGTCGAATTGTTCAACGAGAGCGTCCGCGACAACATCGCCTATGGTGTTAAGAAAGCCAGCATGAAGGACGTCATTGCCGCTGCCAAGATGGCTAACGCCCACGAATTCATCAGCAAGTTCCCGAAGGGATACAACACACTTGTCGGTGAACGAGGCATCAAGTTGTCTGGTGGGCAGAAACAGAGGATTGCGATCGCTCGGGCTTTGATCCGCAAACCAAAGATCCTCGTCTTTGACGAGGCGACATCATCTCTTGATTCAGAATCAGAGCGATACATCCACGCTTCTATCGTCAATTTAATTGGCAAGGTCACCATGATCATCATCGCACACCGCTTCTCGACCATTGAACGGGCAAATCAGATCATCTTGCTTGAAGAAGGAAGAGTGAAAGAAGTCGGCAGTCACAGTGAACTGATGGCTAAGAAGGGCATTTTCGCAAAATTACGGAAGTTGCAAGAGTTGGGCGAAGTGCGGACTGATTAGCAAGCAGAGGTCTTATTTCGTAACATACCCATATCGCCCATCTCAATCATTGTCTGGACATGAACCTCTACCGCTTCCTTGAGGTTCTTCCTCGCCTCTTCAATGGACTTTCCCTGGCTTGCAACATCGAGTTCCGGACACCAGGCAGAGTAGCCTGTTCCTTCCTTCTTCACGATAACGCCCAGGACGAGTCCTTTGGCCATGCACCTCTAAAGATAGCACCATTTAAAAACTTGCCTTTTACAAGAGCCCTTTTTGGGCCAATGCGGGAAAGACATATCGTTCCATCAAGTAAGCGATCTTTATCCCCTCCTTTTGATAATCCCTATCGACCCATCGGTATTCCTCAATGGAGTCCTCAGGACTTAATCTGATATCGCCTGCAAGGTCACAGAGATAACAGGCCATACGAATCGATCTTGTCGGATCATTGTGCACTCTTCCCTCAAATGTATCGAGATAGCTCACATTTATCGGCGTGCAACCAAGCTCCTCCTTGACCTCCCTTGTCAGGCATTGCTCATCAGTCTCGCCTGACTCCCTCTTCCCACCTAAAGAGATATAGAAATCCTGCCCCCTCTTTCGGACGACGAGAACCTTCTTTTCCTTGATGACAAAGCCCCCTACCTTGTCGATGTCTGCCATTATCTGACGAGTGTTATCTGATTATTTAAGAATTTCGGTATTGTCTTAATTAAGTAAGCTTAATAAAGGGGTTCTATTGTAGGTTTGTATGAGGTGTTAGTTTATGGCTCGTC
>DATDXB010000229.1:0-6760 GCA_035289465.1 Candidatus Nanoarchaeia archaeon | reverse complement strand
AGCGAAGCTGACTTTCTTGGTGAGTTGTGTGTGATCTCATCGTCGTCATTTTTTGTTTTTCACCTCAGTTTTCAACATTTTTTGAGCGCTGTCGCTATGAGCTTGCGTCGGAGTGTTACGAGTTGGTAGAGGTTGTATCCTATGGCTTTGAAGTATTCTTTGATGGTTACTCTGGCAAGTGTTTTGACAAGAGTATGTGCTCCGCGGAAGACTCTTTTTATGACGGCAAAAGGCCGTTCTCCTGGCGCGCGTACTTGGCTTATTGAGTAGTTGCGTTTTTGTTGTCCCCCATTAATTTTTCTTGCGCGTGTATCACGCATCATGGTTTTGTCTATAACTCCTTCTGGAACTGGTGTTCCAAAATATCCTTTGTCGCGAAAAGCTGCAATGTCATCTTGTTCTACAAGGTTGATTTTGGCGTCGTGAAGACTTGCTGTAGTCACTTCAATTTCTCGGATGAGGTGATGATCCACGTCGAGTTTGACATGGTCCTTGTACCCATAATGAACTTGACCATGCTTAATAGAGAACGTCCCATCTTGATCCATATGAGCAAGTTGTTTTGCGCTGTACACAATGGTCTTGCCATTCTTTTGTGCTTTCTTCTCCAGGTAATGTCGTTTTCGACCAAGATCTGCTTCGATAAAAGAAGCATCTTGGATCACACCCTTCTTGACAACGTACCCTTGACTGTTTATTTGTCGTTGGATATCATCCCAAATCTTTTCGTAAATACCTGTTTTTTGCAAATTTTCACGGAGCTTCCAAACAGTTGAATGATCGGGAACGTTGTCTGGAAATCCTACAAAGTTACGAAAGCTCAAACGATCATTCATCTGAAACTCCAATTCCTCGTCGGACAAACCATATAAGTGCTGAAGAACCAACGTGCGTGCAATAACAAGCTCATCAGTATGGGGCCTGCCGCCGATCTGATCATTGTTGATAAACAATTTTGCAATCAGAGGGCGAAAACGTTCCCAGTCAATAGCTCGTTTCATCAACTCCAACCGGTCGCCCAAACCACGAACCTTCTGATACTCCTCACAAAGCATCATTTGCTTAAAATCCATCTGCCTCACCTCTTTTGTTCCTATAGAAATAACCATTTTTGTCGTCAATACTATCGACGACAAACCACTATTTATACTTTGTGAATAACAGGGGTTTTTCAAACCTCTCTATAACCCTAAACTCCTCATCACGGAGTCCACGAAAAGGTTTATACAGGGGAATCTCCACATCCCTCTTGAAGATGAAAAGACCGAACAAGAAAGCTCGAAGCGACTTTTCCGACCTTTCTCTGTTGAGTTCGACCAGTCTGAGGAAGATATGGAGTAATGACTCAGATGATGTCTGGGACCAATATCTCTAATCCACTTTTAACGCCAATACCTTTTTAAACAATCCAGCCCCAAACAGTGTTGGGTAGGCTAGGTTGGCAGAATAGCCCTCTGCTGTCGCCGTAAACGGGCTTTAGACGGAACCGAAGCCTGCGGAGCGGTGTAGATCCTCGTTGCGGTCCTGGATGGAACGTTGAGGGTCTGTCCGCTTTGATCGATTGTCGTCTGAACCGTGTCAGGGGCGGAAGCCAGCAGCACTCAGGATGGCCGTTGGTGCTTTGCGGGTCACGGACCTGAGGACCACTCAGGGAAGCTGTGGCGAACGATCTCGCATCCATCCACGGGCCTGCCTGCCCACTCTTTTCTTTAGTCTTTATTGAAGTCTTAGCTAAAATTATATAGTCCCCAGGTTCTTGAGGAATCATGTCGGTAAGTTCATTGAGTCCTTTACGTTTGTTATCCATCATCTTAGGAACAGTTATTCTTGTCATTTTCTTGTGGAAATTCGTATGTATCCCTTTGATTCAGCGCAATCAGCGACTCAAATGGTTACCGTTCTGTTTCATGATGCTTCTAATCTTGATTTTTATCGTCTTGAATTATATCCTGATACCTGCTTTTGCATTTGAAATCATCACAGGCCCCTTAATATCTGGGTCTGGACAAATAATCGCTTAAGTTCCCAAATAGAGAGACTCTATCGAATCTACTTTACCACAATAGCGGGCTTACCAGGACGGGCAGAACCTGCTTTTGCTTCTGTGGACTTCTCTGCCTTGACGAGATGGACTTTTGCGCCGATCTCGGCTTCTAAGAACTTGAGAGCGGAATCCAAGGAGTGATGTTCGCTTTGCTGGTCGGTGACGAGCAGGGGCACTTTTGTCGGGTCCTTCAAGCAACCATTGACGATGGGGGCGATGTCATTTGCGTTCTCCTTGAACGTTGTGTCTGACATCAGTTTCTTGATGATCTCGCCGACATTTCTTGTCGCGCCAAGTAATTTCTTGAGCTCTGCATAGAGAGGGTACTTCCATGCTGAGGAGACCACCAGGGTGACTTCTGATGGCTTTTCCATCTTCGCCAGTTTGACCACGGTGCGGATGTCATCTACAACATCAGAAATCATCTTCTCGTTCTGCTGTGCCGCAAGATCGACCTGTTTCTCGTCATGCGCTGGCCACTTTGAGGCTGAGACCAATTCATCCTTGTGGATCTTACTGTAAATTTCTTCAGCGATGTGCGGTGTGATGGGCATCATCAATTTCGCCCAATCAGAAACGATCTCCTTGAGCATACCAGTATTCATACCACCACGACGCTGGTACCATCGTAGATCATCATACATACTAAAGTAAATTGCACTTGCCGCAGCGCGAATATCGAGCTTGTTGAAACACTCTGTCGCTTCATGGATGTGGTGTTGTGATTGGCTCTTGAGCCATTTGTCAATGTGTTCGTTCTTTTTTTCCTTACCTTTGACGAGTTCGATAGCAAGATCAAGGGTCCTTTCTATCGCCTGTCGGTAACTTGAGACCGCCTCAGGATCCCAGACGATGTCTGAGTCCGCGCTGCCGATATGAGCATAGTAGAGGCGCATACCGTCGACACCGTACCTCTCAATCGCCCCAGGGATCGGCTCTGCACCACCCTTGCTCTTGGAGATCTTTGACCCCTTTCCTGTCACCCAGAAATTGACGAAGATACCTTGAGGCCACATCTTCTCGGGCAAGAGCCCCACATGGTTCATGATGAAGACGGGGAAGTGCACCGTCTGATGCTCTTTGCCACCAAGATTGATATCAAGAGGATAATAATATTGGACATCTTTGCGTATCTGTTCCAGCAATGACTGATCCACATGGAGCTTATTTGACAAGAGCTTGATATCGCCTTTGCCCAGGAAGACAAAGTCAAAGAAGGGCTCAGTCAGGTCTTCGAGATTGATCTGTTTTTCGTTCACGTAACGAGAGATAAGATAGTACAAAGGATAGAGGGTGGAATCTGAGATGGGCTCGACGATCCACTTCTCATCAAAGGGCAGCTTTGAACCGATCCAATTGCCAAGACGCGTGCAGGCACGGTCGGTGAACCAGTCCAATATCGACGGCAGATTTTTCTTGAAGTCCTCAGGATGAATCGACATCGACTGCGAGTGAGCTTTCGCTTTTTGCGTCAGCGCATTATCAGAATACTTGATGAACCATTGATCATCGATTCGCTTGACCACGACCTGAGCGCCACAGCGGCAGACCACTTCTTCACTGAGATCGTAGAAGACATCCGCTTCGCCCTTTGCCATGAGATCCTCGCGCATCTTCTCCTTCGCTTGCGCCACCTTCATGCCTGCATACTTGCCGCAGGCTGGACCCAAGACTCCAGAATGGAAACCTGCTTTGTAGACTTCTTGCGTCGCTTCGTCAAGTTTCTCTTTCTCATCAAGCGCGATGATCTTGCGCTTCTCTGAGGCCTCTTGGCCAGGCAAGTCACCAAAGCCTTGGGTCTTGATGATCGCGACAAGCGTGATTTGTTTGATCTTGAGTGGGTCGAGGCGGTAACTCTTGCACAATTCAGTGTTCTCCTGCAGGGTCTTTAGCGCGATATAATCATAGGGGGCATCTGATGGCACGCTTGTCACGAGGCCAGTGCCGATTCCAGGATCAACGAACGCCGCTGGAAGAATGGGGATCATCTTGCCACTCATCGGGGCCTTGACGTTTCGGCCGATCAAGTCCTTTGCGGTAATCTCTTCTCCAACCACAACACCGTCCTTTTGGTATCCGAGTTTTTCAGCGGCTGCCTCACTTAATATCCATGTTTCCTTGCCTACCTTGGCCTTGACGTACGTCGCTGACGGATTGATCCAGAGATTGGTCTGTCCAAACACGGTCTCTGGACGCAAAGTGGCTGCCACCAAGAAAGCGCCGTCGAACGGGAACTTGAGGAGCGTGTACTCATGCCTTTCTGCGTTGCCACCCTTTGAGATATCAGTCTCCGACGGATCGACTGCCACAGGACCATCCTCTGGACAGAAGGTGGCATAATATGGCTTTTGCACAAGCAGATCGGCATCCCTTAATTTCTTGAATTGCCACTGGATGAACTTCTCATAATCAGGATATGATGTGCAGGTAAAACGATCCCAATCACAGAGGAAACCGAACTTCTTCCAATACTCTTCGACATAGACCTCGTTGAAGTACTCAATGACCTGGTCTTTACTGGCGAGTTTTGCGATGACCTTGTCTGGACAACCATTGCGCTTGAGATACTCGATCCAGGCCAAGTCCTTATTCTTGACTTTGTTCGCAAACGCGATGGCCTGATTGCCCGACGCGTGTGTACCTACGGGAAAGAGGACGTTGAATCCTCGCATCCGTTTGTATCTGCAGATCGCGTCGGTATATGAGAATCCTCTCATATGGCCCACGTGCAAAAAGCCCGAGATACCTGGATAAGCAAAGATCATGAAAAACTTGGGCTTTTCATCAGGTCTTGCTTCGCCAAGCTTTGCCTGGGCCCAGCTCTTCTGCCACTTCGCCTCGATCTTTTGGAGGTCCATCTTAATCGAGCCGAACCCAGTTCCGTATAAAAAAGTATTGCCCTCAGATAGGGATCGGAGTTTGGACTGTACTGCCTTTTGGTTCGTCTAACTTACCTTCAAGTCCAGTTGTACCCGACAGAAGCCTCTGTTCTTCACCCATCACTCCTGTGACAAGAGCTGCCTTTGCCGTAGGTGCCAGAATTGTCTCGTTGCGTAGGATTCTTGGCACATCTTCAGGTTTGAATCCAAGGTCGATATAGGGGCCTTCAGTATTAAGACAGGGTTCGCAGGCACCTAATCTTACGTAGGTCCCTGATGGACTCATAATTGCCTCGCCTTGTCCTGCGTACGGACGATCAGACTCCTGTTCGGTGCGCAATAGATACATCTATTGACAACCGTCATTGTCGCAGCTTCTTGGTAGTCGAGTGCCATTTTAGGGAGTTTGGTCGTTGGTTGCGCCAACCAGGGCAGTCTCTAATCCTTCAGGTTGCGCGGTCTTATGCGTGTACGTTGGCGACGGACCTTCTCGATAGAGTTGTCTAAGCCTATCCGAACCTGGTCTGAAGTAGGCCCTTCCTTCAGCTGCGCCTCTCGCTAAGAGGAGGGCTCTAGGAAGACCCATAGTTCTTGCGTTGGCTATCCGATTTAATGCATATCTCTGGCCATTGCCTGGTCGGGGCTCCTCTTCATTTAATCCATACTCTTCACTCATGGTTGGTCCTCCTTCTGACCATCCATCCGGTAGAATACTCGTAGTCATTGACCGCGCATATTCCCCGTAACGGAAATCATGCACGAATCAATAATGCATAATAAAGGTCAGAAACTTATCTAGGCAGACGGTGGATGAACAATTCCAGACGTTGGCGCCTAGCATAATCGAATTGTGACTCTAAGACGTTTATATATTTTGCGCATAACCATACGTTGGCGGACACCTTACTCCCCCACAGGGTCGGCCCTTTACACCACAGGTGTCTTCTTCAGAACCTTCACCTGGGTTTTCGGATTCGTGTACACGACTGTCCAATCACGGTACTTCTCTTGCGGACCGCCTGGCTCCACGAACGGATCCGAATAATGATACAAGCTGTCATCCGGATAGCTTCCTGCCCCGCACAGGGTGGATATGACTTGCTTGTTGGTATGATACAACAAATACGTCGAGTGCCTGTCAAAGCGCGCATCTTGGGGGATATTCTCACGTATCCATCGATAATCCTCTGAAAGACGGTCATACTTTGCTGAGGCCACCCTTGCCTTGACGATCTCCAGTCCGGCAAACACGAGGCAGAACACTATCAGCACCACCATGAGCCCTGTCTGATAACGTCCTCTCATCCGTGCATGGATCCAATCAAGACCATGGGCCCAGATGATCGCCACCGCAGGGAACATGGGCAGGACCAATCGCATATAGACATCACCATAGTCATACACGTAGTAGGCCAGCATGATCGTGTAGCTTAGGATCCAGACCGCGAGAAGCGGGACGGACTTCCTTGGTTTCTTAGCCCACAACCCGACGATGAATGGGATGGAAAACAATCCCGTCATCACAAACCACCCAACGAAGAAATACACTGGTACCGGCAATGAGAACAGGTTTTCGGGCAGGCCCAGCGGAACCCCGAAGATGTCCAGGTATATCTTCAGCGGAAACTCAGGATCAAGAAAATGAGCGAGTGACGCCTTGGGAAAGTCATCTGACGTATACGGAAATGGAACCATGCCCAACCTCTCAAAAACACCGTTCATGAACGGCCACATCGGCGTCCCAAAGACGATGAAGTTGCGGATATAGAGAGGCAAACCTATCACCAAGGTGATGGCGAAATATACCGCTGCTTTCTTCACCAGCCCCTTTTTGCCC
>DATDXB010000228.1:0-2435 GCA_035289465.1 Candidatus Nanoarchaeia archaeon | reverse complement strand
GGTGGTGCCCCCTCGCTTTGACAATCCGATGGCATATCGAAACCTACCATTGAGACATCAAACAAAACTTAGGATTTGCCAAGTCATTCGTGCGAAAAAACACAAGGCATTGTTCGTCACGCAATCCTCAGACTGTTCATGTTCTCAAGAGGGCTAGACCTGACCATCGGAGAATGTATCACCAACATCCAAGACACGGAAATGGACGGGTTCATCAGAGAAATCATAGAAATAGACGACAAAAAAACAAGAATCTAACACTTCGAAGAAGTCTTTATAAGAAGAACCGCGAAAGTCTAGATAGACTGGTAGACCGTTTTTGGGTACAGACTTCCAACTGGTCAAAAACCTAAAATGTTAATTTCTCGCGTCACGCTTGGCGAGCTCAGATGTGATCTCGCGCACCTTCTTTTTGGACTCAATGAGTTGTGAGTAGAAATTAAACGCGATGATCAAGAGCACAAAGATGGCCACGAAAATAAAGAGATCCTGAGGCTCCACATCAAGATATGTCGTCGTTAGATGAGTGATTTGCTGGAAGAGCAAAATCGCGATGACTGAGCCGCCCCAGAGGCAGAACCACAAGAGCGCACCCTTGAGGTCGAATCGACGCTTTTGATACATCTTGTAGGTGATAAATAACATGAAGAGCGCAAAGAGGATGGCTACGAGTTGGAAGGGGGTCACCACTTGAACAGCCTCCACTTGAGCATGGCGATGACCGCTCTTAGCGCATCACGCTTTCTCATGCCCCATTTCTTGTCGTTGTAAATCGTCTTGATGGAGACTTCGCACCATCTGATTCTGGCTTTTGCCGTGTTTGAGACAAACTCAGAGACCATGCCATACCTGTCAGACTCCCATCTGATCCTCTTGAAGGCGTCTGAGGTGAAGGCCCTAAAACCTGACTGGCTGTCATTGACATTGATGCCAAAGAGGAGCTTTGAGATGATTGTCAGACCCCAGTTGCCCAGTCTCTTCACCGCAGGCATATTCTGGTCTCTTGGTCTGCAGCCAAAGACCACGTCATAACCTTTGTTGAGAGGTTTGATCATTTGAGGGATCTCGGCAGGATCGTGCTGTCCATCAGAGTCCAAGGTGACGATGAAATTCGCGCCACGCTCCACAGCGATATCGCATGCCGTGCGTGTGGCAAAACCTGCACCCATGTTAGTGACCAGGCGGACGGCTATTGCTCCCGCCTCTTTTGCGACTTGCAGTGTATTATCGCGGGAATGATCATCAACCACAATGACCTCATCCACGTACTTCTTGACTTTCTGGATGACCAGCCTGATGCGTGAGGATTCGTTATAAGCTGGTATCGCCGCTATCGTCTTAGGCATAGGTGGTTTATCCCGGGGTCGTTTTTAAAGATTGCGGTGGCCAAGCTTTTTAAATGACCTGGCTTTTTCCAGAGGCATGGACCTGAGCGTCATCGTGCCAGCATACAACGAACAAGGGGCCATCGGGACGGTCCTTGCTGATCTGCTTTTGGTACTGCCAAAGATAGGCCTTTCATGGGAACTGCTTGTCGTTGATGATTGCTCAAAGGATGGCACCTGCGATGTCGTGCGCTCATTTAAGAAAGTCCAACTGATCCAACACCCGGTCAATAAAGGATATGGCGCTTCCATTAAGACTGCCGCGCGCCAAGCCAAAGGAACATGGCTTATGCTCTTTGACGCCGACAACCAATTCTACGCCTCTGACATGCTCAAGTTCATTCCCTTTATTGCGCAGTATGACATGGTCATGGGCGCACGCAAAGGCCAGACCTCTTGGTATCGCGCTCCTGGCAAGATCTTGCTGACTCGATTCGCCTCATATCTTGCGCGTCAACGACTGCCCGATCTGAATTGCGGCTTTCGCATGGTCAAGAAAGCACTCTTTGATCGCTTTGCGCATTTGTATCCTGACCAGTTCTCAATTACGAGCACCTTGACCCTTGCTGCACTGAAATCTGGAGCCAGCGTCAAATGGGTCTCGATTCCTTGGAAGCCACGCCGGACTGGCAAATCTAGCATGAAGATGGTACGCGACGGCTGGAGATTCATGCTCCTTGTAACGCGCTTGACCATGCTCTTCTCACCACTGCGCGTGCTGATGCCTGTGAGCGCAGTCCTTTTTGCCGCAGGTTTCTCCTACGCAGTCTATACGGTCTACGCCCTGCACAATATCGGGGACTTCTCCACGTTGTCGATTCTCTCCAGCCTCTTTGTCTTCTTGTTCGCGCTCCTCTCTGATCAAGTCGCCGCGCTCAGAAGAGAAATGCACCCATGAGCAAGATTTTGGGCACTGTCCTAATATAGATACCTTAATAAATAAGTAATTCTTTTATAGTTTGAAAAAAGAGGTGTGATCTTATGGCTAGACCGAGAAGCAAAATAAAAGTGGTTTGTCAAAATGAGGAATGTTCACATTTCCGTAAGGAG
>DATDXB010000227.1:0-8746 GCA_035289465.1 Candidatus Nanoarchaeia archaeon | reverse complement strand
TGGTGCTTGGCCGCGGCGTCTGCGATAGGTTCGACGTCAGCGCCAGCGGCAACGTCGTCATCTACCTCGTCGGCGTCGTCGGCGGCTCGGCTCTCGGGTGGTCGCAGTCGGCGCAAAATTTTTGTCCATAGCAAGCAGAGGTAGTATTTTATAGTGTGATTTCTCAAGTACGGTTCAAACCTGCAAGAGACAAGGCCGCCTGACGATAGATCAAACGTCCCGGCTTTGCAGGGAGCGACCACACGTCCAGTCATCATGGCAGGAGACCGTCAACGACGGCATTGCTGAGGAATGAATACATTCCGAAGCTTGCCGAGCGTAGCTTGGCATTGCTATGAAGTACAGTCTCGACAGCTAGTAACCCTTGGTGAACGTTTGAAGGGACAGTGATTTTATTTGCGGTGACTGGGCTACAGAGCGGGCCTTGGTGCTTGGCCGCAACGTCAACAACGATAGGTTCAACATCAACGCCGACGACATCAACAACAACGGTCGGGCTCTCGAATGGCCTCTCCCCTTGCAGGTGTTTTCTATGAAGACCTATCGTGATCTTTGGGAAGGTTTGATCAGTTGGAATAATCTAGCCCTTGCTTATGAGCAGGCCAAGAAGCACAAGTCGTTGAATCCAAAAGTCATGGAGTTTTCTAAAAACTGGCGCTTGAATCTGTGCATTCTCTTCAGAGAGCTCAGAACCAAGAGATATCGTCCTCAGCCGTTGAAGACCTTTGTCCTGCGTGATCCCAAGACGAGAGTGATCTGTGTCAGTGATTTCAGAGACAGGGTAGTGCATCATGCCCTCATCAATATTCTCCAACCCATCTTCGAACCGAGATTCATCCATGACAGTTATGCGAGCCGAAGGGGCAAGGGCGTCTTATCAGCGATAGAGCGCTTTGATCAATTCAAGAGAAGCGTATCGCAGAATGGTCGCGTCTGGGGGGGGGGCCAAACGCAAGCGAAGTCAATGGTTTTGTCTTCAAGGCAGATATCAAGAAGTACTTTCAGAGTGTTGACCATGGGGTCTTGATGGGCATTCTTGCCAAGAGGATTAAGGATAAAGATGTGCTTTGGCTGATCAGGAAGATTCTGGACAATCATGATGCGGGGACTCCGGGAAGAGGCATGCCCTTAGGTAATTGGACGAGTCAATTCTTCGCCAATGTCTATCTGAATGAACTTGACCAGTATGTCAAGCACAACCTGCGGATAAAGTGCTATATCCGTTACGTCGATGATTTTGTGATTCTGCATCGGTCAAAAGATGTGCTCAGAGGGTATAAGGGCGAGATCGAAAGATTCCTTAAGGGCCTCAAGCTGGACTTGCATCCTCAGAAATGCAAGATCATACCCCTCAGCAAAGGAGTTGATTTCTTAGGATTCAGGATATTCTATCATCATAAACTGCTTCGTAGAAAGAACATCTGGAAATTCAAGCGTAAAATCGGTAAGGAGATGATATCCTATGGACAAGGACTATCTTCGGCATGGCAAGTCCTAGACTCGTTCAATGGGTGGATTGCCTATGCGATGCATGCAAATACATTCCAACTGAGAGCCCGAATGCGATCCGAACTGCAACGCCGTCTCCTAACCAAGTCGCACCAAACGTTTAAATAACCTCTTCGTCGTTAAGTCGTCATGGACAACACCAACGTCATGCTCACCATTCTCTTGGTAGTAAGCCTCTTCATCGTAGGCAGTTTCCTCTATGTCACCTCTGGCATCACAGGTTTAGCGACAGCATCAGTCGATAGTGGCTATGACTATTGGCCCTTGCTTGCAGGTATAACTGGTGTCTTGGGTATTGGCGGTATCGTAGCAGCAGCCCACATGAATCAATAAGTGGGGTATTCTGGAGATTCCTCAGACATCCTTGTGTAGCAGCTTCGCAGTACCAAGCTTTTTAAAACAGGTTCAACTGCGTCATTCTAATGTCCAAGTCCAAGCAGTTCACACTCGAATGGTTCAAGGAGTTTGGCTGGCTGAATAATCCGTTCAAGCTCGAGATCTTCAATCCCGTTGATAGATACCTCGCAGGCTTAGAGAAAGAACGTCAAAAGCTCAATTATTTCGTCATCGAGAACTATCGTTTTGGCACGATCAGAGGAGACAAGGGTTCTGGAAAGTCCCTGCTCCTCTTATGGCTCAAGCAATCATTGAGTGATTACAAAGGGGCGATTATTGAAGACTTTTATCACGCAGAGAAGCGTGGCGTGAGTCTCAAGGAGCAGGTCATCGACAATCTCACAGGAGTCAAGGACAAAGTCGTCATGCGTTCCTTATTCTCCTTGGGTCTCAAGAAGCTCATCAACAAGATAAAGAGAAAGCCAGACCCTGCGGTTCAACCCTCACCAGAGGACAAATCCATTTACGACGCTCTCTACCATCGCAAGGTAACAGCCTTCCAGGAGCTCTTGCCGTTCTTTCAAAAGAAGCTCAAGAGCCAAAGATTAGTGCTCTTGATAGATGACGCTCACCTGCTCACTGATGATGACAACAAGTTTGTCAGTGACCTTCTGGCTTCAGAGCTTCCAGTCCAAGTCATTACCACTATAGAATCCGACGGCAAATCCTCAATCGACGGCAAGGATGCATTGAAGATGCATCTCTCGCAGATGTCCTTTGATGAGATGAAGGACATGATCAAGAGAAGAATCGAGAGCGTAGGTGGCAAATCATGGGGCAATAATCCCACCTATCCGTTCAATGACCATATCATGCATTCGATCTACAGCAAGGCGGACAAGAATCCCTTAGAGACCATCAAGATTTGTTATGACCAGGCAGTCAAACTCTCATTAAAGCATCTTGCAGATAGAAAGAAGGGCATCCTTCCAAGAGCAGAGCGTCCTGAGGTCTTCACAGAGAAGTTTGATGAGCAGGCTGAATACAGAAAACTCGTCGAAGAAGAGCGCAAAAAGCACGATCCTAACGCCTTCTTGATGGACAAGGGCGTCGAAGAGGAGCTCAAGCAGGAGAAGAAGAAAGTCGACAAGGCTCCGCAAGAGGAAGAAGAGGAGGAAAACGAGTTCATCGCTCCAGCGGCCAAACAAAAGACTCCCTCATCACCCCCTCCCCGCGCAGAATCAGCGCAATCCTATCAGATCCAGGTGCATGAGCATGATCTTGCCGTGCCGAAGGTGGTCGAGCGCGAACCAGCTCCTTATGAGGTCAAGGAAGCCAAGCCAAAGGCGGCAAGGGTGCTTGATCTTAAGACAAAAGATGCTAAGAAGAAACCAAGGTCCAAGAGAAGGCATAAGCGCGCCAGGCGCTAACGTCGTTCTACGATTACGATCTTCTTCGATAAGCTTTGATGGAGATAATACGTGAACTCATCAACAACTCTCAATTTCTTCTGAGTAAGTATTCGTTTCACTTCAGGTAGAGGATCCTTGCCATCCCACACAGGCAAGCCGATCACTGCCCGTTTCCCCAATATGGTCGGAAGATGCACTAAGAAATCCTCGATGATTCCTTTAGGGGCATGTGCCCCCTTCCCGTAGGGTAAGTCCGTCGCGATGTAAGCATATTTCTTCCCGATCTTCAATGCATCCTGATGCACAAGTTTAGCATGCACGCCAAAGTGGTCTAGATTTTTCTTTGCCCGTTCAAGCATCGCAGTAGAGATATCGACACCAGTAGGTTTCAATCCGCGCAATCCTGCTTCAATCAAGATCCCGCCGCTGCCGCAAAAGGGATCAAGTAAGACTCCCTTGGAGATCCCTGTCAGGTTCACCATCGCCCGCGCAAGACGGGGGTGCATGCCTGATGGATGCGGGGCTGGCATCAGGTGGGACTTGCGTTTCTCAAAGGTCTGCTTGTTATCAATAGCATCAACGACGCAGATAAGCTTCCCTTGAGCACCGACAAATAAGAGTCGTGTCGTAGGTTTCTCAAGATCCACATGATGCCCTAAATGAGGGACCATCGCGAGCAGGCTCTTCTTTGCATCAGAGTCAACACCTTCAAAGGAGAATGCAAAAGGTCCCTTGATGAGCTTCTTGATAGTCGGAGTGGAAGGTAATCTGCCAACAAATCCCAGGCGCCCTACTCTCTTCGTATACGCCAAGATCTCGCATAAATCCCGTCGAGAGGACGAGACCAAGAGCCAATGTCCGACAAGCTCGCCCTTCGTACCGCAGACAGCTTCAGCCTCAGTCCGGGCAAGGGCGATATCTTGTTGTGATAAGTCAAGTGCGAGCATTTCATTTGCACATGGAGCGATCGACTTTTGTCTATAGAAGCTTCGATCACGATATCCGACAAACTTTACTCTTTTCATGTGATTATTAAAGTTTGTCGCCATAGAAACGTATTTAAATAGATGTCGTGTGTGTCGTCGTATGGCGAAACGGGGTAGACCGGTGCAGTCTGATATCAGGCAGCGCCTTATCGAGATTCTCTTCTTCGCAGGCAAGGCCTATGGCTATGAACTGCACAAGATGTACTGTGCCATCTTCCCAAAGTGCACAAGAGAAGTGGTGTATTATCATCTCAAGAAGGGTTGCGTATTGGGAGAATTCGCAGTCGAATCCATCCGCCAGGAAAAAGGATTATACTCTTGGGGCGGCATCGTGGAGAAGAAATATTACAAATTAGGCCCAAGCGCAAAACCGACAGGCGAAGCAAGAGTCAAAGAATACTTTGACACGCACAAGCGACCTGGTTTCTGATAATCTTCTCTTTTTCAAACCCAATTCATTTCTTCTTCCCATCCTTCTTAGGCACTTTCTTGATCAACTGCGCAAAAAAACCCATCACGGCGAATGCTTCGCGTTTGCTCAAGAATGCCTTTGCGAATATCCGTCTCCACACCAGTTGTTGGGTTTCATGCTGTCCGGGCTGGAGATAGTCAAATCGTGATAAGACTTCATTGACCATTTTGCTCATCTGTTTTCGATCAGCGTCACTGGGAGGATCAATGTGACTATCAGTCTTCTTCTCAGATGATGCCTTGGACAACTCATACAAAATAACAGTCACCGCATGGGATAAATTAAGTGCAGAATTCTCTAGTGGAGTGGGGATAGTCACGCTAAACTCACATTTTTTGATCTCATCATTATACAACCCATCATTCTCGCGCCCAAATAAGATGCCGACCTTCTTCACATTAGTGCGCCCTAAAGCCTCGGCAAGCTGGTCAGGATGCACAGGCGAGCGTGGCAGGTTAAATGAAGTCCCCACCTTAGACGTGGTAGCGATCAACACTGAGAACTCCTTGCGCACAGCCTCAAGACTCATGCGTCTGGACTTGAGAAGGATTTCGCGTCCATGGACAGCAAGTCGTCGTGCCTCAGGGTCATTGGCAGAGCAGAGAGGATCAACCAGCACAAGGTCGCTAAAGCCGAAATTGTGCATCACACGGGCGATAGAGCCGATATTGCCGGGATGGCGTGGTTCGACGAGGATGACGCTGACCATAGGGGGCAGACCAAGAGCTGTGCTTTAAAAAATCGCCTACAAGAAGATGGCGCCGCCAATCGTCATAAGGATCATCCCAAGCATCAAGGTACTAGTCCAGCCAAAGATGCGTTCAGCTTTTTCCTTAGGCATATACGTCGTTAAAAGTGCATAGAGCATCCTTCCGCCATCGACAGGACCCAGTGGCAAGAGATTGAACAAGCCGATGCCCATGCTCAATAAGTACAGCCAGAAGAACAACCCTATGAGCCATAAGATGAACTCGGCAGTCAACGTACCGTACTTCGCGCTAAACTCCGGCGATGGCCCGATCTCAGGTTTAGGGGTGATTCCTAAATAGGCCTTAGAAGAATTCTCTGGATGGGTCCCAAGCACCACGGGATACTCAGAGACATTAGTCGTGATCACAATAGTCTCCCCTGGATGATGCGGTGCTAAGAATGCAGAGTAATTGCTCAAATCATGGAGCTCAACACCATCGACATGGGTGATCAATTCTCCTTCAGTAATGCCTGCATCCCGCGCAGCAGAGACATTGGCAAACCCTGCGACTCGGATACCTTCAAAATCCGCTACAGCGAGTACGACAGGTTCAAGCACCAGGGCGAAGAATCCCAGCACGACAAACGCCATGACGATATTGGTCACAGCGCCAGCCGCAAAGACCGCTAATTGTTGTTTCAATGGCCGTTTCTTCATGGTCTTCTCATCAGGTTCGACAAAAGCGGCGGGAATCACAGGGACTAAGATACTCATAAAGGCAAAACCCGAAGAGTGGATCTTGATGTTGTACGCGCGAGCGACAACACCATGTGCGGCTTCATGTAAGATTGCGATAATGGCAATAGACGCAAGAAAGTACAAAAACGGAACAAACACGGTGCCGGGGACATTGGGCACAAATGGTTGCACGATGCCAACGCCAGCAGGTGCCACAGGCGAAGTAAAGAGCATATAGATAGTCCTCCCTAATTCAAAGATGATGAGGCCCATTCCGGCAAACCCAATCCCTATTCCTAGAGTCGACAAGGGGCGCACGATCATGCCTAATCGAGTCCCGATCCAATTCATGGCCCGTAATCCGAACTTGGTGCGGTACATGACGACATAGAAGAGGGGGAAGATCAGTTTCTGGAGCTGGACTTTATGGCGTTTCCAAATCAAGAATAGGGTCAAAAGAAGGACAAAGGCGATAGCGAGAAAGGTCTGCATCTAACAAAACCTTTGATACTCCTTTAAAAGCTTTCTTCCCTTCGATACGATAGTTTAAATACTTCTTTTTGCATTAATCCACTAGCCACTGGTCGCGGACCGACAGACTTAATATCGATGCCGAGCAGAAGTTCGGAGGAGAGGCATGGCATTTACTAGACCTATGGATGAAGTGCTCGTTGTATTGACTGTACTTAGGCGACTAGGTTCTGATTCAATCTCAAAACTCGACGACAGGATTAGAAGTCAAAAAATTCAATATGTCGCTCAGCTGTTCGGAGTCTCTCCGAGATATGGTTATAACCTGTATCTTCACGGGCCTTACTCTCCAGAGTTAGCTAGGGATCTTTTCACGTATTCAGAAAACCCCCTTAAGCTAGATCTCCGTCCGTTTGGGGCTAATCAATTGGAATCCAGATTTAGAAATTTACGATCTTTTGTTGAGGCAAGAAATACACGACAACTCGAACTTATCTGCACATATCATTGGTTACTGAGTATTGTGGGGTTGACTGGAGATGCAGCGAAGACTAGGTTAAAAGAACTCAAGCAAGCAAGCATAGAGGAAATTAATCTTACTATCGCCATGACGAGGGAAATGGAGAATGCAATCAAGGCTTGTTAGGTTGGGGAAAGATGATTTGCGCAATTACTTCATAGAGGATGCTCTCTACAAAAAGATTCAATCTAACAAGATGCAGGTATTAGGGATGGATAAAATTCCCGCATCTTACATGAGAAATCAACTCCTTGATATCGAAATCTCCTTAAGACGTTGCAAACGTTTGGGAATCCTCAGGTGAACTTTTATCATGAGTGCTAGAAGTTCTTCTAAAAAGATAAACGACCAAAGGGAATTATGGTACTATGATGCTTGTGCGTTGGAATTGATGTTTGTTATTTATGAGATTCAAAATGAATCCTCAAGAGCGTGTATCAGTCATCTCGGACTAGGTGAGGCCTTCGGAAATTGTCATTTGGATGACAAACAAAATGATCGGTTGAGGACTACTAGGCCTTATGACCCTAAGAAGATGTCTGCATTCGTTGACCTGATTGATAGTTTGACGGGTTTCATTAAAATAGTGGGCAATGATGGAATTGAGGAAGTCTTAAAGGATGTTAAGGAGAAATTCCCTTCTCTAGGCCTGACGGATGCGATTCATTTAGCCACAGCAATTAAACATCGTTGCCAAAGATTTCGGACTACGGATTCAGATTTTAAATCAGTGGAACAGAATAAACTGAATGAGATAACGAACGTGCTGGGTTATAGTCCTCTTAAAATCGAATTGTTACAATTCAGACATAAGAAAAACTGATTACTTCTTTCTCTTTGGCCTAAGGTGGGTGCGTTTGCAGGCTCGGCACTTGACGCGTCCTGCAAGGACGTCAAGCATAGGTCCTTTGACGGTGGCTTTGCAGCCTCGGCAGACGAACTTGTTGCGGAACAAGCGTTTGTCGGCTTCTGGAAACTTCACCATGAGGAAGCCCCCGATTGGTGAAGTTCAAAATTCGTGAGATTTTGTAATTTGACCATGTGTTAGTGTTACTCCTTTGACTTGATTTGTTTCATGACTTTGTCGCCCATGACGGTCCAATAGACGATTTGGATGCCTTCGGTGATCTGGCCTTGTAATTCCTCGGGGATGGCCATGTCGAAAGTCTCAAAGGTCTCTGAATCCATGACATTGGCGGAATTGCCAGTCACTGACAAGACGCTTGCGTTGCGCTTGTCCACGATGGGGACATCGATGTGATCGTGTGATGGTGCGACGATGATTCGTTTTTTCTCATCAAGCACGCCGACTGCGGTGATGCGGGCTTTGGCGTGGCCGTGTTTGCCTGATTTGGAGACTTGGAGATCGGTGACTTTGCAAGGAGCTCCATCGATAAGGACGTAACTTCCTTTGCTGAGTTCGCCGACACCGACTGATTTGGTTTCCATCTTCTTTTACCTATCCGTTATCTATCGTCGTGCGAACAGGAGGGGCTTTATAAGGTTTATGGTGGCTCGAGACACTAAACTGGGTCCGTGATTTTTGTGTATGGGTTTGTAGTTTTCTCTTTTAAACAAGTCAGCCTCTCCTTCCTGTGGAGGCATTTTGTC
>DATDXB010000226.1:0-5679 GCA_035289465.1 Candidatus Nanoarchaeia archaeon | reverse complement strand
GAATGTGGCCTGCTGATTGGGAGAGATTGATCCATTTGAAGAAAAGCAAGACGACGACAAGCATGACTCCTGTACGAATCAGGTGTTTGGCCCAGGCTTTCACGCGCGTCTCACCTCGACGCGAAGGGTGCCGTTGCAGGAGATGCTATCTATTCCTGCAGTGCCAAGGATAGTCCCATCGCAAGAACTGTTCACGGTGAACCTATCGAGGAGATCAGCTCTCCGCTCAATGTCCACTGATGCCCGATTACAACGCAATGGGGAGGCGATAGGCAGATCGGCGAACTCTTTACGTGTACCTACATCAAAATCCTCAAATCCATAGTAGCGTTGGGTGGATATCTCTGCACGCACACCATCGCAGGTGACATGGATCTTGTTGATGCCATTACGCGATAAAGGCGAGATCATTCCTGTCGCAAGCAAGAGATGGCTCAGGCCAAAGATGATGAGAAGGACCCCTAGAGTGGAGGTTCCTGCGATCAGCCAGTGTCGATGTGTTTGAGTTCGGGCCATGAGAGTTCCATCAGGAGGCTGTTTTAATAACTTGCGCACGCGAAACCCTTTTAAAGCGCTATAGACTCGTACGACTCTATTATGGGGGCTGGCAATACACTGTTTAAAGACAAGGGTCTCTTGGCCTTGATCGCTCTCTTTATCGTCCTTACTCCGGTCTTGCTCACGCCTTGGGTCCATGGTCATGATGGTTTAGGATATTATATGATCCTGCGTTCGTTTTGGATCGATGGAGACCTGGACTTCACAAATGAGATCTCAAGATTCCAAGACAGGTTTCCCGACTTGACCTTCCCAAAAAGCGAGATCACAGGCTTGCCTTACACGCATTATGGTGTAGGCAACGCTATCTTATGGACTCCATTCTTTGCGGTAGCACATGGTTATGTCAAGTTCAATCACGCTCTCGGAGGCGGCATCCCTGCGGACGGATTCTCATCCCCGTACATCACGTTGGTCTCCTTTGCCTCAGCGTTCTATGCTTTCCTAGGGCTCGTCTTCCTCTATCTGACCCTCAGGCAGTATTTTTCGCTGGCTGCAAATCTTACAGCGACCTTGCTGATCTGGTTTGCCACACCCTTGCTCTACTATATGTACCTCTCTCCGACGGTTTCGCATGCCAACTCGTTTTTTTCGGTCACCTTGTTCCTTTTTGTATGGCATAAGACGCGAAAAGCAAGGACTGCAAAGGGATGGATTCTCTTAGGCTTGCTCAGCGCATTGGTCTTCTTGGTCCGTCAGGAAGATAGTGTGGTCTTCATCGTGCCGGCGATAGAGTCGTTGATGGTGTATGCAAGAAAGCTTCCTCGCATCGATATGACTTTACTCAAGAACAACGTCCTCTATCTGCTCGCCCTCGTGGTAGGAGTATTGCCTCAATTCATCTTCTTCAATCATGTCTATGGATATTGGTCAGTGACAGGGGCTCAACTCAAACAGCATGCGTTTGACCCATCAAATCTGTTCCACGCATACAAGATCTTCATCGCCCAGGATCATGGTCTTTTCTTGTGGATTCCCGTGAGCCTCTTGGGGATCATCGGCTGGTACTTCCTTGCGAAGAAGGAGAAGACGATGGCCATCGGGGCTCTAGCAACACTTATCCTCTTTGTCCTCTTCACCGCTTCAGTCAAGCAATGGATGGCGCTAGGATCATTCTCGGCAAGACACTTTATAGGCATCCTCTCGATCTTCGGGTGGGGCATCGCCGCGCTTTTCGCTCATCTTGAGCGCAGGGTGCCAAGGCCCTACTTATTCTGCATAACAGGACTCTTTATCGCGTGGAATCTCAACATCATCGTGCAATATGGTTCAGGCCTACTGGGCTTACAAGACCCGATGCATTTGCCGACGGTCTTGCATAACACGATCTATGAGCTGCCGCAGAGGATTATCACCATCGCAAAGGACTTCTTGTTCAATAGGGGGTCATTCATCAGACCATGAGATGGATCAAAGAGCACCCTCACATGAGCGCGATGCTCATCATAGCCGTTATCGGTTTGATCGCATATTCGCCGTGGATTACAACGATGTGCATGAATTATGGTGATGTGGGTAATGAATACATCCCATTCTTCTTCTATCATCAGAAAGCGATGTTTGAGTCAGGGGAGGTCCCCTTGTGGATCCATCAGATAAGTTCGGGCACGCCGTTTTTTGCGGTCGGTGACAAACCGATCCTCTATCCGTTCACGATTCTCTCCTTAGCTTTGCTTGACTATGGCACGGCCTTTAATGCCAATGTCATATTCCATCTCCTGCTCGCAGGCGTCGGCATGTATCTCTTGGCGTTCTATCTCATCAGGAAGCCGCACTATGCGCTCATTTCCGCCCTGGTCTTCATGCTTAATTTTCATGTCTTTAGGAAGATGCAGAAGTTTTGGGGAGTGTCGTGGATTCCTTGGGTCTTGTTATGCATCTACTTGGCCTTGGACGCAAAAGACCACAGACAGCGCATCGCGTATAGCATCCTTGCGGCGCTCCCATTAGCGGCGATCTTCCATGTGGGCTCAGTCGAGATCGCGCTGTATTCAGTGGTCATGATCGTGATTCTCTCAGTCGTACGATTGCTCTCATCACCTTCAGTCGACACCATCAAATCCATCGCGCTTGTGGGCATCATCTCAGGCCTTTTCTTTGCGGGATTTATCGCGATCAAACTCTTGCCTAATGCCGAGTTTGGCGCGCTGACCAGCAGAGCCCAGGGCATCAGTCTAGAGCAAGCAAAGGGTTCATACTTTATTTGGGATGATATCGCAGTGTGGGACATCAAGGACGGTTTGGTCTATGCGCCGAAGTCCTTGGTGCTCAATCTCTTCAAAGGAGCCCAGAAAGGGGCGTCAACAGCCCTAGGTTTGATCCCTACCATCTTTCTCTTCGCTTCGCTTGCCTTATGGCGCAAGAAGACTGTCCTTGCGTATTGGGTGCTCATTATTTTCGCCATATTGATGGTCACGGCATCCTTTCTCTTTGAGTTCTTCTACAACTACGTTCCGGGTTTTGACAAACTGCAGCATGCGGAGCGTTTAGGCATCATCTTTGTCACAGCAGCAGCTGTGCTCGCCGGCTTCGGGGCTCAGTCCATATCGACTTGGGCGCAGAAAAAGTGGCCGTCTGTGCACAAGCATAAGAATATGCTGTTTGTTGCGCTCATCATTCTGCTCATAATCGACATGGTCTACGTCTTGGGCTTCGCACCGGTTCTTGCGACCTATCCCTTTGGGGAATGCAAAGAGTACCAAAAGACCCCGATCATGCAATACTTAGCTGATCTCTACGACCCAAAGGATCCATTTAGGATCAAGACCTTGGAGAGTCCGGGAAGAGGCATCACTGCACAATACGTGACGATCCCGCTAGGGCTTGACACGATCGAGGGACAATACGGCGGTTTGTGGATCCCTCAATACATCAATGAGTATCTCAGTCTGGCGAATAATTATCCGTCAAAGTTCTGGGGCAATCTCAACGGGAGATTCTTGACGACCACATCGCAGGTGAATATGTCCGGATTTGTGTTCGTCAAGGAATTCACGCCATGTCCGGATTGCATCCAGCCGATGGCTGCAGGCCCTTATCTTTATGAAAACCAAAACTATCTCCCCCGTGCGTTCTGGGTCAAGGATGCTATGTTGGTGGTCGGTCAGAATGAACAGGCACGCCAAGTCGCATACTCTTTACTCTCAAATGATGTGTTTGATCTTTCGCATCATGTCATGATCAATGGGGTTCATGATAAGATCCAGGATTATTCATTAGAAGAGCTCTCTCAATTCAAGGTGCTTATCCTGACACCAAACTCAGTGGATCCTCAGTCGATGTTCGTGCTTGAGAAGTACAAAAAACAAGGCGGCATTCTGCTTCCAGATATCCTAGCCAATCAGGAAAGCGTGACTGCCGAGGATCTCAAGAAGGTTCTTGATCTCTTCAACCAATCAATCAAGCCTCTGAAGATAGAATCGACGATCAACACCCTTACTCTCGACATGCAAGGCCTTGCTCAAGGATGGATGGTGGTCAATGAACGAATGCACCTCTTCCCTGGCTGGAGTGTCGAGCTCGACGGCAAGGAGATCCTTGATGGAGAAAGACAACGCCTAGACAAGGTCAATGTCATGCTCTCAGGTTTCCACCTAAACGCTCCAGCACAGCAAGCGATGTTTGAATATTCCCCTCGCTCTTACGAGATCGGCAAGAAGCTCACCCTTTTAACCATACTCGTTTCCCTGGGTTATACGTTCTGGTTCCTATGGCAAAGAAGAAAGCACAGACAGTCAGCATAGTCATCCCGGCCTATAATGAAGAGGCAAGGATAGGCACGACTATGAAAGAGGTCCTTTCCTGGATAGATCAGCAGGATCTTGATGTCGACATCATCGTGATAGACGATGGCAGCAAGGACCAGACTGTTGAGAAGGCGCGCCAGATCGCAGACAAGAGGGTTTCTGTCGTCTCGTACCATCCTAACCAAGGCAAGGGTTTTGCCATCAAGACAGGGGTCAAGCATGCGACAAAAGATCTCGTCCTCTTCTTGGATGCGGATCATTCCATCCCCATCTCGCATCTCAATGAGTTTATCTCACAACTCAAGGACGCCCAAGTCGTCATCGGCTCTAAGGCGCTCAAATCAACAGAGAAGATCAAGAAACAAAAGCCCCATAGGGAGATCCTAGGACGATGTTTCAATCTCCTGGTGCGCATCATCACAGGTCTCAGGTTCAAGGACACACAGTGCGGCTTCAAATTATTCACGAAGGAAGCGGCAAAGCGCATCTTCGCCAATGTCAGGGTCCGTAGGTTCTCCTTTGACGTCGAAGCCCTCTATTTGGCCAAGAAGTTCGGTTTCAAGGTCAAGGAGATGCCCATCACACTGACTGAAAGAGAGACCAGCAGGGTCTCAATCGTGTTTGATTCGCTCTCGATGTTAAAAGACGTGCTCTTGATCAGGTTAAGGGATATCGCAGGATTGTATGAACGACGTTAGTTACGATGGATTACATACTGAGATGCAAAAGGTTTATAAGTAACTGTTATTTATTTCTAACATTATGAAGACTGCAAATAGTTTGATTGTGGGAATAGCACAGATATGTTTAGTGATTGGAGTATACCTCACCCTGCTACTAAAGTCCACATTAGGATTATTAGTGTTAGGAGTCGCATTAGTCTTATTCATTTCGTATTATCTCTTCAAAGGGAAGGAATTGACCACAGATGAGATGCTCAAGAAAGTCTCGGGGGAAGCATCCAATTTCTCGTTTATGATGACGTTAGCATCAATCGCGTTACTATCGGTGTTCTCGATAAGATACCCTCTTTTTTCAGACGTCGACGTTTTATTGATCGTATTCACGGTGTTGATAATCTCAAAAATGATGCATCAAGCTTATTGGTACTTCTCTGCCATGAGACACAGATGATTATGAGGACCAAGATCAAAGAGTATAGACGAAGATACGGATTGACTCAAGAACAGCTGGCAAATAAAGTAGGAGTGAGAAGAGAGACGATAGTCTTTCTTGAGATGGGGAAATATAACCCCTCTCTCAGATTGGCGTATGATATTTCTAAAGTATTGAAGACAAAGATAGAGAAGCTCTTTATCTTTGAGGATGAAACACAAGCACAGGATTAAACGCGATACACCAAGAATCTCGTGTT
>DATDXB010000225.1:0-3744 GCA_035289465.1 Candidatus Nanoarchaeia archaeon | reverse complement strand
ATCCTGTGCCAGAATCAAACTTGGTGTCAGACGAGAACAATTCCGCCCCACATCCAGCGCAGCGATACATGCCAGCTTTCTTGTTATCGACATACTTGCCCGTGAACGCAGCTTCAGTTCCTTTCTCACGCAGGACATGGTATTGTTCGAGAGAAAGCTTATGTTTCCAGTCGGATTCGCTTGAGGGCATAGGTTTCTTGGTCACCATACCTCCTAAAAGGAGCCCCTAGTTTTTATTTATTTCTGATCCGGCCGACCTATTGCAGATAAGTTTAAACAGTACTTGTGCTTATGATGTCTCATGGCAGAAACAATAATGAGTTCCAAGAAAGAAAACAAAGGCATGAAGGAGATGATGGAAATACTCCAGGATCCTGAGATGATGCGACAGATTTGGGAGAGCGAGAAGAACATCAAGCAAGGTAAGATTAAGAAATTTAAGTATTAGTTTTTTCAACGCGATTGTTCGCAGTATAGAACTCATACATCTCGCAAATGACTGAAGATCAGGTTATTATTTCTTTCTCATCGTGATGAGCGCGCTAAACACCGCAGAAGGCAACATGAGCAATCCCGTCACGAGGATTGTGAGATTCACTCCAGCGAAGTCCATGAACATGCCTCCAAACAAGCTCGCGATGGCGACAGAGATGGCATCGCACATCGAATCGATGGAGCCGATTGTGGCGCGTAGTTTGGAGGGTATGGCTTGATGGAGTAAGTCTTGCTTGATCGGGAACCTAAACGCGAAAAAGCCGTTCTTGAGGACGAACAAGGAGACGGCTGCCAGTGGCCCTGCGATAAAGAATACGGCGATGTGCGATATGCTCATGAGTAAGGTAGTGGCAATCAGGTAATGCTTCTCGTCTTTGAATCTGGAAACGAGGTGTTTTGAGATGAATGAGGCGAGCGAGGAGAAGAGGAATGCTGCGGTGAGGATGAGTGGGAAGTAGGCGATTGCGATGCTGTTTTGCAGAAAGAGCGGCTCCCAAGCGACCCAGGAGATAGCTGAGAGCGACAAGAACATCGAAGAGAGCGTGAGATATCGGATATTCCTCGTGATGAATGCGGTTTTAAATCCGCTGAAGCTATGCTTAAGGCTATCCTTGAGTGAGAATGATGTCTTTCGAATGGGCATATAGTTTTCTTTTTGGAACATCAAAGACAGGCCTGCAAGGACAAACCCCAGGGAGACAGCGTAGAATATCGCATCCATAGAGAATGCCCAAATCAATGCAGTCCCTATGCCGCCCGCAATCGCAAATGAGAGATTGCGGATGGTTTCGGTGTGGGCGAAGTAATTGGTGCGCAAATCCAGTGCCTGCTTCTTTTTGAGATGATCCACTGCCCAGGCGTCTGAGGCCCCCGAGATCATAGTATAGGGGATTGCGCTGAGGAAGACGACGATAATCCACAGAGAAAATGTGTCGACAAAGGGGAGCATGAAAAAGAGCGCTCCTGTCAGGATCCATCCAAGGACAACCGATAGTTTTCGTCCGTAGAGATCCGCGATTGCCCCTGTAGGGACTTCAAAGAGGAGTCTGCTCAGGGCAAACACGGAGAAATTAAGGCCTATTTGGGTGAAGGTGAAGCCCTTAGACATCATATAGACGACCCAGATGGCTTCAGTGGCGTTCAAAGCGGTCGAAAAGAAGTGGGACAAGTAGAACAATCCAAGGAGCTTGACTTCGCGTAAACTCATGTTTTGATATCCAGAATCGAGCTATATAAACTATTTCTTCAAGACTTAACGAGATTCACTTCCTCGCTTTCAAGAATTCTACGACATTCCCCGCAATCAGTTTTGCATGAGCAACGACATCTTCAATGGGTCTAAAGCCCAGCACAATCCCGCCAGCAGCAAAGACATTGGAAATCGTGGTCTGTCCCATAGTATTGGTCCATAATTTACTTTTACCGGCTGAACGCAAATTAGAATGGATCAATATAGACGGATGTGCCTCATAGCCTTTAGCGATCACCACATGGTCGCATTCGGCCTCAAACTCTGAATCTTCAATGGGGACAACTTCATGTTGTCCTTCATACTCATCAGACATGCGTAACTGTTGGCACTGCACTGATGTAACGTGGCGCTCGCCGTTTAACCACAACGGCTTAGTCAGCATCAAGAAACCGACTTTATGGTCCAAAGCGGATTTCATCAGCTCGCGGTCGATGTCCATTTCATCAAGGGGTTGTTCGAGCAAAATCGTGGCATGGGCACCGCGTCGTCGAGCTAATATTGCCGACTCAATCGCGCCATTAGTCCCTCCAATCACGATCGCTTGGGATAATCCGTTGGCTTTGTGCCCGATATATTCTTTTGGGGAAAATACATTATGCAAGTGTTCGCCTTCGATGCCAAACACTGGTTTTGAGGCTCCAGTCGCCACAATGACAGCATCATGCTTCTTGGCGAGTTCTTCAAGGGGATAGAGAGTCCCAACCATGCTGTCGTATAATATCGTCACTTGTGGCAAGACACGCTCAAGTTCTGCGGTTAAGACCGCAGAAGGCAGTCTGAAATCAGGTACGCTGCTCTGTAAGAACCCTCCGGGGTGGCCTGTGACTTCAATTAAGGTCACATCGACGCCGTTCTCAATTAACGCGCTGGCAGCGACAAGTCCTGTCACTCCAGCCCCCACAATAGCCACCGACTTCTTGCTCTTCACGGCCTTCTTCATTTGTGGCAAGAAGTTGTCCCCTATGAACCGTTCAAGGGACTTGATTTTCACGCCTTTTGGGCAGGCGATTTGGCACTTAGCCATGCATAATCTGCCAGTGATACAAGGAAATGGATTATCTTCATACATCAAATCAGCGGCTTTCTCAAATTGTCCGGCCTTTATGGAGCGCACAAATAAAGGGATTCTCACATTGACTGCGCAGCCAGAGCTGCATTCTTCTTTGCAGCCTCCGCATTTCTGGGCTTCCTTGAGCGCGTCGTGCTCTGTGAGTGGGGTGTGGATGTCGATGTGCATGGTCAATGGATGAGTGGGACTGGGGGGATGAGGATGTGCCTGGCGATGATTTCATCCCAGTTGATACGATGGGCGTTCACGAGCGGTCCGTCGACGCAGGGGAGTTTGGTGTCGCCTCCAAGGGAGACGCGGCATTGGGTGCACAATCCTGGGCCGTCAGTGACGAGGCCTAACAAGGAGCAATAGAGCGAACTGCGTAGTTCGGTGAGATGCGTCAAGATGGGCATCGTGGCCAGATCGCAGAGTGCAAGAGCAAGCTTCACATGTTTGCGTCGTAGTAAGCTGTTGAATTCTTTAAGCAGGGGATCATTGTTATCTTCGCGTTTGATCACCAGAGCCCATTTGTCAAAGGAGTCGCCCAATTTACCTTCCCAGAATTTGGCTTTTTTGCTGGGGTAGCGTCCGATGAAGTAGACACGATTGCCTGCGGCCTTTAGCGCCTTTCCCAAAGGCAACGAAGCGCCGATGCCGTCGCCGTCAGCGACAATCACGACATTGCCGTACTCATTGATGGCAAAGGGTTTGCCCAAGGGGCCGCAGCAGACTGAGATCTCTTCACCTTTCTTGAGCTTGGTGAGTTCGCCGCAGGGTCCGTCTTCAGTGAAGACAAAGGAGAGGACTCCTCCGTCTGTAGATGTGGGATATGCGTGAAGTCGAGGTCCATCCTTGTCCTTGCGCAAACAGAGGTATTGCCCTGGATGGATCTGTTTGGCGATGCCAGGGGCCTTGATCTTGAGCAGATAGGTGCCTTCAGCGAGTT
>DATDXB010000224.1:0-3010 GCA_035289465.1 Candidatus Nanoarchaeia archaeon | reverse complement strand
GCGCTACTAACTTTGCGCAAATCGCAGCCTTTTCGCACCAGAAACGACAAAATGCCTCCACAGGAAGGAGAGGCTGACTTGTTTAAAAGAGAAAACTACAAACCCATACACAAAAATCACGGACCCAGTTTAGTGTCTCGGCGAACAGCAACCTTTAAAAAGCAACCATTGATTCTTGTCTTTGGACGGCCATAGGGGCGTGGTCCTACCCGATCCCATTTCGAACTCGGCAGTCAAGCGCGCCTCCGTCTTGGGTTGTACTACACTTTGTGTGGGAACCCCGGGAAGCTGTCCACTTTTCTTTTTCATCAATTTTCTTGAGAGTTCTTGCTACGATCCTAGGGAGATAGGTTTATTATTGCTCCGCCCTTGAAATTCATCATGATCAAACTCATCCTCTTTGACTTGGGAGGCGTTCTCTGTGAGGACCGCAATGATCTGATGCTTGAGAAATGGCTTGGCAAGGGCACGGGGCTTTCTCGCAAGGAATTGCACAAGCTTGTTTTTTCTGGAGCATGGCATCGATTGGATAAGAGATTGATCAAGAAGAAGGATGCGATGAAACGACTTCGGGCAACCATACCTGGGGCAAAGCATCTTGGCAATTCCTTTGATGAGATCGGCAACTTCTATTATCCGCGGGCTGACGTGATCAGATATGCGAAACAACTCGGCAAACAGGTGAAGATCGGTGTCTTCTCCAATATGTCTGTCGATCTTTACAAGGCGCTCAAGAAGCGCAAATTCCCCTTTGACGCCTTTGACTATCCCTTCCTTTCCTTTCAGATGGGAAAGAGAAAACCTGAAGCACAGGCTTATCGGGAAGTCGAACGAAGGACGGGCTTGCGCCCAGGTGAGATCCTCTTCATCGACGACAAGGAACGCAACCTCGATCCTGCACGACTCAGAGGGTGGAAGGCGATTGAGTACCATAGTCTTAATGAATTGAAAAATAAAATCAATAAGCTCATCGTCAAGCAATGAGCTTATTGGCTGTGATTTTTTTTGCGAAAAATCACAAAATGAAAAAAATCATCTGATTCTATTTACTCCGCTGGCTGCAGGTCGCTGACCCGCAATTTCATGAACTCATAGGCCTTGGCCAAGACGACCATCGCGTTTGGCAAGTCCCTGTCCATTAAGGACGATGAGCTCTTCCATTGCCCATCAGCGTCCTTGTACCTCTTCTGAAAGGTCACTGACTGGTTCTTGATGACCTTTCCGTCCACCGTATTCTCGTTTGCCCAGACGCTTGCGGACACCGCGCCTGCGCTGAATTTCTGTTCTGGATGACTCATGTCATTCACCTCGTTGTTGATACTTTCTCTAAGATGGGCCTTAAGAAATGGTTTTGCATAGAAATCCCGAAAACTTTTCAGGTGAATGCGCAGAATTTTCATCTGTGGCGAAAAAATAATTCATTTCAGGACAAAATCCGGAAAATCTTCGGCAACAGCGATGATTTTTTCAACGATTTACGGCATCGCCACGAGAAACAAGCTTTAAATATGGTCTGTTGACTTTACGCCCGTATGAGCCGGATTGCCATCGTCGAGAAGCAAAAGTGCAACCCTCTAGGCTGTGGAGGTTATCTTTGCATCAGGGTCTGCCCCATCAACCGCGAAGGCAGCGAATGCATCAAGAAGGCCGATGACGGCAAAGCCGCAATCGATGAAGAACTCTGCATCGGATGTGACATCTGCGTGCACAAGTGCCCCTTTGACGCCATCCATATCATCAATCTCCCTGAACAACTCAAAGAACCACCAGTGCACCGCTACAGCCGTAATGAATTTCATCTGTACAACATCCCTGTGCCTCAGTTTGGCAAAGTTGTAGGTCTAGTCGGGCGTAATGGTATCGGCAAGTCCACTGCGATGAAGATCCTTGCAGGATTGCTGAAGCCAAATCTGGGCCAAGACAAAGAACCAGACATCAAAGAAGTATTCTCATTCTTCAAAGGACGCGAAGCACAAGGGTATTTTGAACGCTTACGCAAAAACGAGATAAGCGTCGCCTACAAACCACAACAAGTGGATGCCATCCCCAAAGTCGCCAAGGGGACTGTGCGTGAGCTCCTCTCCAAAGAAGCCGATATGCAGAAGATGGCCTCTGTGCTTGAAGCGCTTGATTTGGTCGGCCTTGCTGAACGTAACATCGCCACTCTCTCTGGCGGCGAACTGCAGCGCCTTGCTATCGCAGCCACTGCGCTCAAAAAAGCCAATGTCTACATCTTTGACGAACCCACATCATTTCTTGACATCAAACAACGCATGAGAGTCGCCCAATTCATCAAGTCGCTTGCTACTGAAACTACTGCTGTTCTTGTCGTTGACCACGACCTGATCATGCTTGATTATATGACTGACCTCATCCACGTCGCTTATGGAAAAGAAGCCTGCTATGGCATCGTCTCAAACCCTATGGCCACCACGGTAGGCATCAATTCCTTCCTTGAAGGATTCCTCGCATCGCTTAACATGCGTTTTAGAGAAAAACCCATCGTCTTCCAACCAGCGCCACCCAGCAAGATAAGAGTAACGCCCGAGATTGTCTCCTGGAGCGCGCTGGCTGTCGAGCTTGAGAAATTCCAATTGTCTGCACGTGAAGGATCGCTTCATGAAGGCGTCGTCGTTGGAGTCCTTGGTGAGAACGGCATAGGAAAGACCACGTTTGTCAAACTGCTCGCCGATGTCTTCCCACCAAAAGAAGGCAAAGTATCGACTAAGATACGAGTCAGCTACAAACCCCAATATCTCCAGACTGATAGCGAAGAACTCGTAGGGCAATTCTTGAAAGAGGCAGAGGATAAATATCGAACCCAAATCATCGAACCCCTGGGCATCCAGGCACTCATGGCACGCCGACTGTGTGATTTGTCCGGGGGGGAATTACAACGCATATCCATCGCCAAGGCGCTGAGCGTCGATGCCCAATTGTATTTACTTGACGAACCTTCCGCATATCTTGACGTCGAACAACGCATGAATGTCAGCAAAGTCATCCGAGA
>DATDXB010000223.1:0-3070 GCA_035289465.1 Candidatus Nanoarchaeia archaeon | reverse complement strand
TCTATTTAAACGTTGGGCACGATAAGCAATCATGAGCGTTGAATAACGCTATGCCAACGCTCAGGGCACATGAAAGACTTGGAGTGCCGAGAATCATCCCCTAAATGAGAAGAATTCACGTAATGCCTTCTTTTCAAGCGGGCCTTTTCCGATTATTGCCTCGGCGAGAGATGTCTTTGATTGAAGAAGTTCCTCGATCTTTTCTTCCAGCGTGCCGCGTGTTATGAAGGTGTGAATGAAGACGTGTTTGCGCTGACCGATCCTGTATGCGCGATCGCTTGCTTGGTTTTCGACAGCAGGATTCCACCAGCGGTCGAAATGAATGACGTGATTTGCAGCGATCAGATTCAGACCAGTGCCTCCTGCTTTAAGACTGCACACCAAGATACCGGGACTATCCAGTCTTTGAAACCAAGAGACCACCCTATCCCTCTCGATACGAGAAAGCCCTCCATGTATGAGCCCGACATTCTCATGGACCTGCTTGCGCATATCTTCAGCGAGAAGCGATGCCATCTCGGCAAACTGGGTGAACACGATGCAGGATTCCTTGTTTTCAATGATCTTCTTTACGATATCGCGTAATCGTTCAACCTTTCCTGAACGGTCACCTAAGACTCTTGAATCCTTGAGAAAATTGGTCGGATGATTGCAGATCTGTTTTAGTTTAGTGATTGAAGCAAGGACCGCCATACGAGATGCGTCCTTGTCTTTGATGGCCTGCAACGTTTCGTCGACAATCGCCTGATAGAGCGTTGCCTGCTCTTGGGTCAGTGCGCACCACTCGATACGTTCAGTTTTCGCTGGCAATTCGTCACAGATACCTTTATCGGTCTTTAAACGGCGCAGCATAAATGGGCCGACCGCCGACTTCAAGAGGGCAGCCATGCGAGAATCTCCCCCTTCCTCAATAGGCCGCGCAAAATTATCATTAAAATCCCGCCAGCAAGGAAAATGGCCTGGGTTGAGGAAGTCCATGATGCTCCATAAATCGGCCAAACGATTCTCGATAGGGGTTCCAGTAAGCGCCACTCTATGGCGCGCGGTGATGCGTTTCACATACTTGCTCTGCTTTGTGATGGGATTCTTGATATTTTGGGCTTCATCAAGGATGATACTCTGCCAGTTCCTAGCGCACAGTGCATCATGATCGCGCCAGGCCAATGCATAACTTGTCAAGACAACATCTGAGCTTAATGCCTCTCCCGCAAAAGTTTTAGCGTCACCACGATCGACACCATGATGGACTTTCACCCGTAATTTCGGGGCGAATCGAGCCAGTTCAGCGACCCAATTTCCGATCACAGAAGTAGGACAGATGATAAGCGATGAGGAATGGGCTTTTTCTTTTTTGACGCCGAGCAGGTAAGCGATGACCTGGACTGTTTTTCCAAGACCCATATCATCGGCAAGAAGGGCGCCGTAACCCGCATCGCGCAGATAACACAGCCATCCGACGCCTCGCGATTGATAATGACGAAGAGAACCCATAAAATCCTCTGGCTCCCTTGTTGGCAAGACGTTCGCGGCAAGCAGTTCAGCGACAGAGCCATAGGTGGTATTCCCTGCGACAGCAGTGACATCAAACCCTTCAGCGGCAGCGACCGCCCCAAGCAAAGCGACTTCGCGTACACTTGAACCACGACGCTCAAGCACCCTCAATAGACGCGCTGTGTCATCAGGGTTGATCTCAACCCACCGTCCTTTGACCCTGACAAGCCGTCTCTTTGCGGAAGCCACCGCAAGAAACTCTTCGATGGTGAGCATTGATTCTCCGATGGCGACACTATAATCAAAATTTAAGAATCCCTTCGTGACACCCGTACGCGTCTGAGGCAATGATGCTATAATACGCAAAGATTGCGCTTGCCCAAACCTCTTAGGTATCTGAACGACAAAACCTTGCGCGAGCAAGAGAGGCGCGTCACGCGTGATGAAGATTCCTGCATCATCCGGAGAGAGACTAAACGGGCCAGGCTCGACCTTCACGAAAGCGGAAGACTTCACTGCGGCAGACAGATTCTTTATTGCGAGGGGATATAAGATCCCTTTTTTCCAGACATCAGAGATGGGGATCAGAAGACTAGGATCTTTTTCCGACTGGAGAAAAGGTTCAATGAGCCATGCATCGCCAGTTTCAGGTTCACTCAGACGCAAGAGCAGTTTATGCGCAGGTGCGATGCCCAATTGAAAGTGCTCATGTAAGGAGTCACCATACCCTGCAAAAATCTGTCGCGCCATAGCTCAATTCGACTTTTTCGCATTTCTTTTCTTCTTGACAGTCTTCTTTTGACGGACAGACGATTTTTTCATATCCGAGCCTGTCTTTTCCGTATCAGATCCGATGATCGCGGATTGCAGAGCCTTCTTAGAGATACCTCGCAAAGCAAACAAGATAAGAGGGGCCTTATCAATCTCATCACCCAGCACATAATACAATGCGGCAACGTGCTTGCAAGGATCACCCCAATCAGGACACGAGCAATCCGATGTAAGCTTATGATCGATCAGTGGCACGCCGATGCATTTGTCAATGTCGTCGGGCAGTTCATTATTGAGAAAGGAACCGGCCACCTCGCCCTGTTGTAACTTTACCGCTATGCGCTTCCAGTCTGCTTTAGAGAAAGGTCTCATCTCAGCGCTTACAGTATACGTCCCACTATTGCCCTTCACCTTTGCGGCAACCTTTCCTTTATCGAACTTGATATCATACACTCGTTCAGCGCGGGCATATGCGCGCCCCCTGCTTAATCTAGCCTCGTCGCCTTCAGTTTCGACAACCTCAATCCAACGTCTCCCCCAGGGGGTAAGCCCGAACTTCTTATTTCTCTTACCCTCGACAGGCTTCGGCCTTGGAGCCGAGGGAGGATGATACCAATACCCCATACGCACTGCCATCAGAAGACTTCTATTTAAAACCTACTTTTCTCGGATACTGTTAACTCTTAGGTATATGCCTGTTTGATGAGTTTTAGGAGTTGGTAGTTCTCTCCGAGATTCACTTTTATTTTTGCTCGTTGTGCTGGTGTGCGCGGGTGTTTTTCTCGTTTGGTGGTCTGTTTGTCGATGA
>DATDXB010000222.1:0-3925 GCA_035289465.1 Candidatus Nanoarchaeia archaeon | reverse complement strand
CTGTGCTTGAAGATTCTCCTCGCGCAAGGACGGCGGCTTGGCACAGCTTGCGACGAGGAGTAGCATGACGATGAGAATCGCTGAGAGCAGACTGCGTGAGAACATGAAGAGCTCCATCCCAGAGCGTTATATAAACGTTTTCATCACCGCAATCAGAATTGAGGCAATCTCTTTATGGTTGGGCTTGACGTTTATACTTGCCCTGATAGTGCGCGCTCCCATCAGTGCGACACAGGACCACGGCGCAGATCTTGACCCCTGGCTTGAGCACCAGCACATTCTTGCTTGCATTGTAAATCTCCAGGGTCTGCTTGTTATTGATGCCTGGCTGTAAGAATGGCGCGGTAATATGCGTCATCAAACCCAATCTTGCGAAACGAGAACGTGAGTGGATAAATCCGCAGATATCATCGGGCAACTTGAGGGTCTCCTTTGTGATACCTAGCACTAATTCCCCTGGCTGTAAGGCATAACCCTTATTTATCGAGATGAGTTTGGTATGATGCAGGCCATCACTTGTCTCGACAATCTTGATAATGGTAGGATTGGTGAATACTCTCAACTTGTCGCCTAAGGAGAGATCAATTGATGCTGGGCCTATGACTCTCTTATCAAACGGCGTGACCTTGACTCGTTTATGCTTGATCTCCCGCAAAATCGCAGGCTTAGTGAGGATCATATCGAAATCTGAGGATGGAGGATATTTAAGGATGTCGCCAAGAGAAAAAAGAAACGCCACCGCTGGGATTTTCAGAGCTCGGGTACCAAAAGCTTTTTGAAATGCCAAACCCTGTTTGGCAGTCAAGAAACCCGAGGTTTCTTAAACCCCGATATCCTTGCGGATAACAGCTTATCAGACTGTCCGGCCAACCAGATAGGCCATCGGTGGCGTTTTGGCGCGCTTACACGCGCCAGTTTTCTTTATGTTTCACCTCTTCACATGTGTTTCTTGATTTTTCTGAAGGATTTTCACTGAGGCCGGAAAATGTGAGCCTTCCATCGAAAATATTTCAGAAATGAGAGCTCTTGCCGAAATATTTCCGGAAGAGTCGAGTAGAATTCCGCTCTTTTGAGATCTTCAGAGCTATAAACGGAGAGGCATTCACTCTTCCTGCATCAATTCCCGATGTTGTTCCCAGAAGCGGGAGATCCAGAGGCCAAACCTGTTGAGGTAGGTCATTATCCTTTGTGTTAACGACACGTCTTTGAGCGTAACGGTGGTTGATGCTTTCTCTGTGAATCTCTTGAACTTGTTGTCGTGATAAAGCACGTCAATGGCAATGTCATTTTTGCCAGGCCACAAGTGAGCCCCTTTTGACTCAATGATGATGCGTTGTCTGCCCTTAAGGGAATCAAGATGGAACTTCTCATAAATTCCTCCAGAAAGGGTCACTTCGACATCCACGGGATCGATGATCGAGAGTTTCTTTAAGTCGAAACTGAGATCGTACGAGTCTTCATACTTCACTTCGGAGGGCGCAGTCACATTCGCGATCTCGATACGCGGCTCATCAAGCACCAAGACCTCAATGGTGTCTTGGATGGTCTGTTTGCCCGCCTTCGCTGTGACCACCAACTCATTTTTTCCCACGATCAAATCAGTGACCGTGAATGACAAGGGCATGGACTCGCCGATGAGCACATTGACCAAACCACACTCAGACAGATAACACGCTTGCACCGCTTCTAACGCAGTGTTTCCTTGGTTGGTGATCGTACAGTTCAGATAATTGAGCTCTTGAGGAAACATCTGCTCAAGCAATGGCGAACATGAGAGATCAACAGCGCTGTTGACCTGCTTTTGCTCCACGACGATGTCTGCGTCCCTCAATTGTTCTATCGCTTGTTTGGCAAAGACAGGTTCTCCTTGCTCGGTGGAAAACCTCGTCTGTCCTGTGATATTACGCTGGGTATAGACCATCAGGGGGAATGTATACGTGAATTCACCATCAAGTGCATCATCGACTTTGACCAACCATGAGACCTTGACTTCTTCATAGGGTTTAAGCATCACCATGCGAGACTGTTCATCCAAGATAGAGAGACCTTCGGTGTTTGCTAAGGTCACATCAGTGGTCTTGTAATAATTGTTGTAGTTGATGATCCTTGCCGTCACCACATTGTGCGAACCAAAACCAGTGCTGTTCTTGATCACATCAGCCAAAATCTCAAGCTCATAATTGACCTTTGGGCCCTTCTCCAAAATCTCTGCCGTCATCTCCAATGGGCTCACCTTCAGATCGATGTCATGGCCACGCCACTCAAAGCGCTGAGAAGGATCCTTGGCGTCCAAGGTCTCCCTCAATTTGATGTGGCTTGGATCCAACCATCCATATTGCTGATAAGTGATATCAAATGGCACCCAGCCGTGACCGGGAAAGTAAACCTCCGCCCAACCATGCGGCCCCCATTTATTCTCGAAGAGAGGAGAATTGGTGTACGCAAGACCTGCCGCGAACCTCGCAGGAATACCTAAAGACCTCACCATCGCGAGAAAGAGATTAGTGATCTCATCACAGACACCATATCTGTTTTTCATCACCCAACTCGCCTGCTGAGAGACATCCGCAGTGACCGTGCTGAGATTGTACTGGATGTTCTCCTGGATCCACATACCCACCTTGTTGACGACAATATAGAGGTCATCCTCGCCTTCTGCAAGTTGATTGGCTTGACGCCGGATATTTGCGTCAAAATAGTCCACACTCTCTGTCTGTGAGAGATACTTGTCCACCTCGGAGGGGATGTCACTTAAGGGAAACTTGACTTTGTTAGGCAGAAGATCATAGACGGTCTTGGTCTTGATCTTGGCGTCGACTTGGTACTTGAGTCTGCCCTCGCGATCACCCTCCCATTCAAAGATCAAGGTCTCATTTGCGCGCTCGGCCTCAGGCGTGGTCTCTAAAGAGAAAACCTCAAGACGAGGATCAGCGATGGGTTGGAAGTAGAGCGTCGTCTTGACATATTCCAAATCGCTCTGGTCACTTTGGCGCACAATGTCAATAGTCGACGAGATCGAGTTTTCAATGATCAAGTATTGACGGTCATAGATGTCGCCGTTAGCCTCTGCAGCGACTCCTGCCGCGCTTGCGACAAGGAGAATAAAGAGAAGGACTACTCTGCGCATATCATCTGCTAATCACAGTCCCTTTAAATGATTTCCCCTGCAGGCATTTGCGCACATTGTCGAGCTTTCTGCCGTCAAGGACCATCACGGTGAGTCCGAGTCTCTCTGCCAGTCTTGAGGCGATGGGATCAAAGGGAACATTGGCTCCCGGCGTCCACTTGCCGCCGATGATGCGCTTGAACTGCGTCCAAGTCAAGTTCGGTTGAGGCTTTGCGTCCCTGAACTTCTTAGGATTCTTATCATAGACATAGTCGACATTAGTGAGATTGATCACGGTCCTTGCTTTGAGGATCTTGGCAAGCTGAACCGCATTATAATCTGTTGAGGCCCCCACATCCCAGCCCGCGCCCAAGATGAGGCGTTTATTTGTGCGTATCTGCTTAGGCCTGCTCGTCAAGAGATGGCGGTCCGCTTCTTTCTCAAAGACCGCATAGAGCAGCATCTCATTGATATGAGTCGCTTTGATCCCAATCCCATCCCGTAGGTCTTTTGAGATCTTAGGATTCGCCTCTTTTGCGGCGTTCATGTACTTTCTTGCGGTCTTGCCCCCTCCGATCACCAAGGCAAACTTGCGACGCTTGAGCATCGGTAAGAGAAGAGCGCGCAAGCTCTTGAGCATCTTGACATCAATCTCATCCGGGACAATGATTGAACCGCCCACTGAGAGAACTGTCCATTCCATGCCCATCTCGTCAATACTCCATCACATTCATACCAGGAATGCGTTCAAATCGCTTTTTATTCCTTGTGATTATCCTCTTGACCCCCTGATTGGTCAGGATCGCCGCGATCAGACAA
>DATDXB010000221.1:0-3292 GCA_035289465.1 Candidatus Nanoarchaeia archaeon | reverse complement strand
TGTATTGACAGGGTACAAGGTATTATTTGACCTGCTCAAGAACTTGCCCAGGGGAACTGCTGTCGCTGAAGTCCCTTATGTGTTTGGCTCACGCAAACGCGGAAGCTCCAAAATAGGGTTCAGACATATCCTGGCTTATCTACGATCTCTGGTGAAGTAGCTCGCTGATGCCAACCTTTGTTCACTTTCTTCATCACATGAGTCAAGAAAGGCAGTAATTCAGATCTCCAATGATTTACACACGCATCGATGTAGGCCCCTTCTTCCTTTGCATCTTTTGTCAAGCCAATCACTGAATTGCGGCTCGCAAGCTCAGCCGACTTGGACATCAGGATCATCGCCCTTTGTTTGTCCTGCTCATCAATCATCTGATGCTCCTCGGTGAGGATCATATCGCCTGGATTTGGCACCATCAGGCTGTTGAGGTAGCGGTTCCAATTCACGAAGAGATTTGACATACGATAACATATAGATCTTGAAAGGTGCTCGCTCACAAACTTATCGCCTGCGATCATGTCCTTGACAAAGAAGATGGATTCGATGTCATCTAGGCTTGATTGGAATCCCCATCTTTTCTTCATCTCGGCGAACTTTGATTCATATTCCTTTAGCAATGCAGGATCCATACTACACAATCCTCCTTACAAACGTCAAGAATCCAGAATGGATACTCGTCTTAGATCGTGGGTGGACGATCAGATTATCCACGCGCCAATCCCTTTCGACGACTTCGAGGGTCATCAATCTGATCGCGTCTTTTCTCTCATCAATTTGCTTTGAGAACTCCATGACCTGGGAGATGTTTGGCGAATAGCTGACGATGAAGCCACCTATCTTTGCGGCTTTGAGCGCTTGGTCTATTGCAAGCCATGGACTGGGAAGGTCTAATATTACTGCGTCGACATCTCTCTCATCAATCTGCTTGGTGATGTCCTGGAGCTTTAAGGTGAGGTTAGTGAGACCTAGAAGATTCTTGTTCTTCTCCACAATATTGAGGTGTTGCTGATTGATATCGTAAGAAGTCACTTCTTTGCAGATGTGGGCTAATGTGCAGGAGATACCGCCTGAGCCCGCTCCACCCTCTACTATCTTTGATTCTTTACCTAGACCACAATAGATGACTATGGGTCCTAAGTCCTTTGGAGGGATCATCTGCGGACCCCTGGTGACCTTTTGGTAGAGATCGGTGAAACCTGGGGAGAAAATGACGAATTCAGTGCCTGTGTTTGATTTGACGATTGAACCGTCTGGTTTCGCGAGTTCTTCTACCTTGAAGAAACCAAACTCACAATGGTAGTCCTTTGTGGTGTCCTTGACGAAGTACTGGATCAGTTCTTCGTTAGGCAGCGGTTTCTTGATGAGGATACGGGGCATGGGATGACCTGACAATGGGTCTTTTAAAAAGGTTGGTATCGTATAATTGAGAATAACAAATGATAAAAGCATGCTGGGAATCAACGCCTAAAATGAGGGGGGACAACTACTATGAGAAGATTACGCACCTTTGGAGCCGGAGACACCATGTATCACCTGGGGATCGGCTACGCACATCCCAATATGATCACTGCAGGAAGCGCAGAACGCGTTGAGAAAATCGCACAGTACCTTGAAAATCCTGTCGTCATTGAAAGCAAGAGAAAACTCGTGACCGTTCACGGTGGCTACAAGGGCATCCCTGTAACCGCAATCACTACCGGGATGGGACCTGCGAGTGTCTCTTGCACCCTGCCCGAAGCTATCGAAGCCTGCGATTCTGATAGGATGACCATCATCCGCCTTGGAACATCTGGCGGACTTCAAGAATATCTTAGAATCGGCGATTTTGTCGTCACTACCGATGTCGATGCAGCAGAGAGCACCAGCGCAAAAATCATGGGGCATGGATACCTTGCTGAAGCCTCTCCTGACGTCGTCTCTGAATTGGCTCGAACAGCAGGTGAGCAGAAATTACCATTTCAAAATGTCTACGCAGGAAGGACCAGAACCACTGATGAGCTATACTGCGATAATATGGATCTCAGAGCACGATATCTCAAAGATAAATCAGAAGGGAAGAAGCCATGGGATCTCATCGCCGTCTCCATGGAAGCAAGCGCACATTTCGCTATTCGGGACAGGTACAATCTCGACCAGAATCGGGACATCCGCGCAGGAGAACTCCTCACGGTCAGCGATATCGTCGTCTTTGCCGAAGGCCAACGCGCTGATATGACTGAATTCTTAGCCCACCAGGCAGACATAGAGAGGGCTCACCTCCTTGCAGGCCTTGAGGCTCTTGTGGCTCTGAAGTGATAAGTTCTTTTTTTCTTGAATTTGTTCAATTCTGTTACGGAGAGAAGGTCCCTCTTGAGAAGTTTAAGCGATAGGCATCAACAGAATAAGTTCACTTTGTCTATGATAAAATTCGATAAGAGGTCTTGCAGCATCTCGTTTGTATTTCCTTGCCATCTCATCAAATGCTGGCCCTATTTTTGAGGTGTTGTTTTTCCAGTCGTCGATCTTCACTCTGGCGTAGTTCCCGCCGGGAATTTCCCAAGTACCAAGACCTAGACTGTTTGGATCCTCACCTTCTTTGATCGTCGCACATGCGCGATATTCTCCTTCATGATACGTGCCATACATCCTTCTCCCCTTAAGGTCCACTTCGCCGTCCTTCTTTGGGAGACGGCTCTCCAGATTAGGGAATGCTTCTTGAGAGACCGCACCTATTTGGGCAGGATCAGGACATAGAACCTTCACGCAGAACACTTTGATCGCAGCTAATTCAGTGACTTCCATAAAAGCGGAGGGAGAGATTCGACCACGCACATCTGCGGATGCTTTGTTCGAATCTCTCAGCGGAAGGTTTGTCATTGTTAACACGTATAATCTAAGCGGAGGGAGAGATTCGAACTCCCGAAATACTCGCTCTGCAGGCGAGCCCCTTAGGCCACTTGGGTACCTCCGCGGGATATGCTGGGGACCTCGAAAGCGCTTATAAATTTGTCCTATTCCTTTTTAATAAACTCAACGCCTTGCATATCCTGGAACTCTAGATCACCAGTCACAAAGGTCATATTATTTGCCTGTGCATATTGGTACCCGACACAATCAAAAAAAGAGAGTCTCGTCTTATGCTCGTCGATTCTCATACGCACTGCCCTAACAAGGACATCGATGGGGACTGGCTTGGTGAAGAAGGCAAGACGCTTTTGCCAGTTGTCGGCCGTCATCAGACCGAGCCTTTTGTAAAGGATACCATAGAATTCGGCCAGCGTGATCTCTGGAATGACCACTTTCTCATTAAGCAGAT
>DATDXB010000220.1:0-7079 GCA_035289465.1 Candidatus Nanoarchaeia archaeon | reverse complement strand
TCTCTGTCGAAGAGAAAGCGCTCAAGGAGCATTTTGGAAAAAAATACGAAGTCTACAAACAAAAAACAAAACGATTAATCCCCCGTATCTTCTAATCGATCTTGACCCAGCGATGCTTGACACGCTTGATGTCATCATTTGAGACGACCACACGCACCAAGGCCCAACCTTCGCTGTCAGGCTCAGTCATCAAGTCAAATCTTGAGGAGCGTGAATTGTCCAGATCAAAGCGACCATCGCTGTAGTAGCCTGAGCCGTCCATCACTATCGCGCGGACCTTGAGATCCTCGACATCAGACCCTTCTTCGGCACTGATGTGGACATAGACAGGGATGAAGTCTCCCGCCGGCACTGCATCAGGAACCCTGAATGAATCGATTCTGACAGGTTCAGAGACGACAGTAGCGACTGCAGCGGTAGCAAGCAGTAAGATTGCAAGCGTCAGGATAATTGTTCTCATTGTATTTCCCCCAATGAACTACGGTAGAGTGGGAGTTTATTTATAAAGATAGGTGTTGTCCGCTTTGGAATAGTTCCGCTAAACAGACGTTGTAGGGCAAGACTTTTATTCACGTCTAGCCCATATTATTTCATGCACATTCCTTCATTATTCTCTAGTTTCACCGGAGACACACCCCTCTTCAAGATCATCGACTTTCTTGTCGACAACAAGGGTCTTGACTTCACCAAGAAGGACATCGCTGAAGGTGCGGATATCTCTCGGGCTTCCTTGTTTGAGTATTGGCCGCAACTGGAGCGCAACGATGTCGTCAAGCCCACACGGAAATTCGGCAAGACTGTCTTGTATACTCTTAACAATGCGAGTCCCATCACCAAGAAGATCCTAGAACTTGAAGCGGTGTTAATCAGGCAGGCGATGGTCAAGTCCAAGACTCGCGAAGAATTTGTTGTTGCGTAGCATTTCGTGATGTTCTAAGATTCCAGCGATCCTATCCAGAATGAGCATATCGAAGTGCCACATCAGTAAAGAATGGATGTATGATAAGGGGGATCCCTGTCTCTTGGACCAAGGACTCATAAAATGCTCGTGGGACTAAGGCCCTGGTGGAGACTTCGATGCGTTCACATCCTCTTATAGGACCATAAGGAGGAGGGTCTCTCCTTGGCGTGAATATCTGACGTAAGGGATGATCTTGGTCCTTGCAGCAGGCGATCAACTCTTGCATTACTATGGGAAGTATATTATTGCAAAAATCAATGACAACCCCATATGCCTCGCTCCGTCGTGAAGGGGGAACTGTATGATCTACTGCGTCCATGAGCAACGTCTCGATTTCGCGGCTGTTCTTCTGGAAGCAATATCCTCCTGTACCGTTCACAGCGTGGCCAACAGCCTCACCGATATTCTTACTCACAGCCCTATTATATGCCTTAGTTAAGAGTTCGCCCAACTCTTGTGACATTCTGAAGAACATCTTTTGTCGTGAGTTCATTCCAACTGACCAGTCACTCCGGTGACTTGGTGCCTCAATGAGGCCATGGAGTTCTAGAGTCCGCAGGCTCAGCCCGATGTATCTTCGTGTTTGGATAGGATCCCCCTGTGCAGCAGATGTTGTCGCACGTTGTACGTAGAGCTCGGGATTTGAGTTCTCTAGCGTTTGATCAATAACTCTCTTGACGCGTCCCGGATCAATGGTAGGTGTCAAATCAATATGTTGACCTGGGCCTACTCGATATGCTTTGCAGGCATTACTCAAATGTCTGTCTACGTCATCAAATCTCCCTATGCCAGCAAATGCGCTTGCCATCTGCAATTGTGAAGATGTGTACTCAACAAAGGCCTCTTGAAGCACCCGCCTGGTTCTCGTGCTTGGATAAATCTCCTTCCAAGAGACCAATGAGAAGAGATCAAGAACCTTTTTGAAGTCGTCATCTTCTATGGCCAGCCGCATCATCTCTGCGTATTCATGCTCAAAGGATGGTGGGGGGGAAGAGGAGGGAATTTGAGGGTCTTGGGACTGTGAGCCTTGCTTTTCTGATCTCCCACCAAACGGTATCAAGAGTTGGTCCTCTAAGATGAGTTGTATTTTTGAGGAAGGGTGATAATTCGACGGATATGGATCCATCTCCTCGGTTGATACTTATTTGTTTAAAAAGCTTCGCCACTAATTTGCGGGTTCGTCCCCTAATCCGTACGATTCCATAAAGTTCCTGATGGTGGCGTAATCTCTTAAGTAATTGAATCCTTTGTCGGTCAATTCGTAGGTCTTGCCGCCGCCCTTGGCTTGCTTTTCGATGATGAATCCCTTGCCGATGAGTTCGGTCATGTACTCTTGCAGTCGCTGATGAGAAAGATTTGATTTGTAGAGGATATGCGTCGGCTTGACCCTGTCGCCTCTTTCACGGATGACTAAGAGGATGTCGTGGATGATCTCCAGGCGATCCCGTTTCTTTGTCATCTGAGCTTCATCTCCTGCGTACCAAGTAGAAATTGATCGCCAAGAGCACGTACGCAGTCAACTCAGCAAGTCGGCCTAAGACATAGAATATCTCATAATCCAATGATAGTACGAACTGGATGTCTCTGATCAGCAAGAAGAGGAACGCCAAAGCGACAAAGAGGGTCTTTGCATGCTTTCTCTTGGCGTAATTATCAAAGAAGTGCCAGCACAAGAAGATCAAGAGCAGCGCTGAGATCAGATAAAAGACATAGAGCACATTGCGACTGGCCAGAGTACCGATCAGCGCGATACTGAGCATCAGCCAATACACCGCAGGTTTCTCGGTCTTTAAGGTCATGTAGGTCAGGAGGACCAAGCCAGCAGTCATGAAGATGATCTGGGCATAGATCCCCAAGGCCTCAAAGACCGCCGCATCCTGCACCTTGATGATCCTGCAGACATCCTGGCTCAACTTGCCCACGATGAGGAAGTTGAAGATGGATTGCAGGAAGTACGAGATTGAGATCGTCAAGAACGCGACACCAAAGAGCTTGGTCTGGCGCTCACCTGAGACACGATAGAGATGGAAGGCAAAGAGCGAGACCACCAAGGACATGATGGCAAAGAGAAACTCCAGGCTGATATCATAGCCAAAGAACCACGGCGGTGAAAAGTAGATGGTCTGCATACTATGGTGTCGTCGAGGATGCTATAAAAAGGTTCTGGACGATGGATTCATGGTCTTATCCACTTCTCGCCCTAAATCCACTCAGCCGTCAAGGTGTACTCAGCAGAGGAGTGCCGAACGACGGGGTTTCTTTTGCGTTTTCACTGGACTTGGAAGGATGCAAATAACTCAAAAATGGCGTATTTGCGCGTGATTCAGGGGAAAGGTTTAAATAATACCCTAACAATATCTTAACAATGGTAACAAAGAGTGAGACATTGAGCTTTACCGTGCCTGAAGTGCTTCGCTTAGAACTCGGCGCCATCCCAAAAACAGGATACTATGATAGTACCTCTGAATTCCTCAGAGACTCTATGAGAACGCTCCTTGCGGCGAGAAAAGACCTGAGAATATCCATTGCAACCGTGCTGTACAAAGAAGGCAAAATTTCGCTTGGGAAGGCGGTGGAAATTGCCGATACGAATTACGAAGAAATGAAACGCATACTCAATGAAAAAGGAATCATGCGCAAGACGGCAGCAACCACCGCAAAAGAGACGGAAGAGGAGCTTGCACAGTTCAAAAAATGGAAGCGATGATTATTGCAGATACTGATTTCTTGAGCTCTTTTTTGAAAATCGAGAGGCTCCATCTTATTTTTAGCGCATTAAACGCGAAGAGCATAACCATTGCCAAAGCGGTTCTCCACGAACTGGAGCACGCACCCGTGCAGCAAGTCTTTCTCGACGCCCTGCATTCTTCAGAAGATACCATCATCATTCAAGACGTTGAAGACGTCTCTTCAGAAAATTTCGGCAAGGGAGAGCTTGAGTCAATAGCCTTGGCGAAAAGAATGAATGCGCTCTTGCTCATGGATAACAGAAAAGCGGCTCAGTTCGCCAAAGAACAAGGGATCACGGTCATGAGCATCCCCTCATTTTTGCTCTATTGCAGAATAAACAAGATCCTTTCAAACGAGGAACTAAGAACAATCATCTCCGATCTCAAGGAAAAAGATTATTACGAGTTCAACCAACAAGTCAAACAAAGACTGTTACAGTGAACTCCGAACGACGGCACCTCATTAAATTAGGGCAGACCTGCTTGATGTAACAAGCTTTGTCCAGAGAGTAAACCATGAATATACGACTAGCACGGGAACATGATATCGAGATAGTCGAGTGTTTCTTTAAAGACCATTTGCATCCAGATAACCAGGCAGTCTATTCTGGTGAATTTCTTTGTCCGTCGGGAGTCCGGGCAGCCATCAAACGGAGACAAGTCATTGTCGCTGAGGATGGAGAACTGATCGTAGCAGCCTTACGATTCTACCTGAGAAAACGTGATAAAACAGCTTCTCTCTACCAATTTGCCATTAAAGAGGGATTCAGACGTAGAGGTCTCTTGAGGATGATGCTCCAGCTGATTGGTGAAACCAAGGTCATATCCCTTTGTCCGCAAGACATCCCATTCAATGATTATTATCGCAAGACCGGATGGACTCTTCTCAAATCTGATGCCACATTCAATTATTGGGAGTTCTTGCCACGAGGATAATAAGTTTATTATACGAAAGACTTACCTGATTAAAGCTATGACCTCAGATTTGAAATATTACTCATTGCCAGGAGAGCTCACTGATTTGAAGGATTTTCAGGAGTTCACTGATTGGTTGTCGCCTGAGCCAAGGGTCATCTTCCAAGTCGCGCAAGGTCTTATTATTCATGACATGTGGATTAAAAGGTATGGTTTCAAGTCAAAAAGGATTCAAAAGAGTGCAAAGTGTAGCCCCGGTGCCAAGGACATTCTTGCACAGGCATCCAAGCTAAAAAGCATGTCACTGGCACTACCACGCAGCCCAGATGAACGCGTCATTGGTTGCTGTAGGGAGTTTTCATTGCTCGCAACTGCATTGTTTCGGGCAAAGGGCAGGCCAGCGCGTGCGAGGTGTGGTTTTGCCTTGTATCTTGCATATCCTGGATTCTGCGAAGACCATTGGGTATGTGAGTATTGGGATGGTAAGAACTGGATTGCCATCGACCCACAGATCGACCCATTTCAACAGAGTTCTTTTCAACATTACGCAAACACACAAAAAATCGATCCAGAATATAAAAAAATGCTCCTGACCCTTAATCCACTGAATGTCAGCTCTAAGCACTTCATTGATGCGGGAACAGCATGGAAAATGTACCGAGAAGGCAAAGCCGACCCAGACAAATTTGGGATCGGTGCAAATCCTAAAGATTTCGGACTAAAAACCCTTTATGGGTCATGGTTTATGCGAGGTCAACTCCTTCGGGATTTTGCTGCCCTCAACAAAGTTGAAACCGTGCCTTTTCTCGTACGTCTTGAAATGAAATTAGATTGGACTCCTTGGAGACTGGTTGCCGCAAGCGATGACCAACTCACTAACAATGATTTTAAATTACTCGATACAATCGCAGACTTATGTACAAAACCTGACGGGCGATTAACTAGAATTAACAAAATATTTCAGAGTAATCCTGACCTTTATCCCTTATTGTGACTTCATCGACGCACATTGCCAGTAAGAATCATCACCAACCGCTCCTCATCTCGTCTTTTATCTCTTGGGTGGTCTTTTCTTCAGAGACGGGTCCCAGGTTCCATAATTGCTTGGCGGATGAGTCCTTGGTCGCTGTCGATTTCTTTTTTGATATCATGAGTCTCCCATTGAACGATCTCAGTTATATGTTTGTTGCATTGGCAAGTTCAGAAGAACAATTTATATACGAGGATAGTTGTGATTGAACCATCAATAGGAGGTGCGATAATGGTCTATGGAATGATGGGTAACTGCCCTTGGGGCGGATACGGCGCTACTGGCGTGTTTGGAAGCATCCTTGTCTGGGCTGTCCTTATCGGCATTGTGGCGTTGGTATGGCTTTGGGTCGTCAAACTCTATCGTGACGTCTCAGCAAAGCGCCACAAGTGATTCTTTCTTCTCATTTTTTTAGATAATCTTTTTAGCCAAGAACAAACGCCAACTATTATGGCCTGCAGGACCTACCATCTAAAACTATATTAATACCCCTGTCGCCACCACGTCTGTGTGCTACGCGATACCTGGTAGGATCGTCTCGCTGAATGGGAAGAAAGCGGTTGTCGACTATTTCGGTGAACGAAGGACGGTAAGGGCCGATTTCACCGACTTGACAGTGGGCGACTACGTCTATGCCCAAGGCGGATTTGTTGTCGATAAGATCGATGCTTCTGATGCTTTGCCTATCTTGGAACAATGGAAAGATACGTTCTTCCAGCTTGCTTTGCGGGACGCAGAACTGGCACGGACGACTGACAAGAGACATGAGGGAGAATTCGCACAGATCCTTTCTCAAGCCGAAGATGGCTCATCATTGTCGCACGAACAGATAGCACGCCTCTTAAACGCGAACCTCGCCGAACAAGGACTGTTGTTTGGCGCTGCCAACCGATTGCGTCATGCCCATCTGAAGAATGCCTGCTGTGTCCATGGAATCATCGAGTTCTCAAACATCTGCATAAATGACTGCTTATATTGCGGAATCCGCCATTCCAATGAAAAGCTGTCCAGATACAGGCTGTCTGTCGATGAGATAGTCGATATCGCGGTGCATGCCGTCAAGAAGCATGGTTTTCGCGCATTAGTCCTGCAATCGGGCGAGGACATAGCTTACAGCACCGATGATTTCGTAAACATCATACAGAACATCAAGAAGCAGTGCGGGGTGCTCTTGTTTATGAGCGTCGGCTGCCGGGACCTTGAGTGTTATACACGGATGTATCATGCCGGAGCGCGCGGTGTCTTGCTGCGGTTTGAGACCTCTAATCTCTCTTTGTATTCGCGCATGCACAAGGGCGCAAAGTCCGATTTCTCCGCAAGGCTTGAGCTGGTGCGTCATGCAAAAAAATCGGGTTATCTTATAGCGACGGGATCGATCATCGGATTGCCGGGGCAGACAGAGATAGACCTCGCCAACGATATCTTGTTAGCGAAATCGTTAGGA
>DATDXB010000219.1:0-2757 GCA_035289465.1 Candidatus Nanoarchaeia archaeon | reverse complement strand
CTCGGATTGACCAGCATGTACTGGATGATCTTCTTGTCCCTCAGATCAAGACTGATCGGTGCTGTGAATAACGGGGCTATCTCGCCTTTGAGCTGGGCCATATTGACTTACTAATCGTTGCTCTTTTTATTGCTTACTGTTATATCCTTAGCATATCCATCGAGGGAAATGAGACTCCACCTCTTGATTGGCATCTTGTTGGTCCTCTCCAGCTGTTCGGGCAGTCAGGACGAGATCGTCATCGGCGCCATCCTCCCCTTAAACGGCGATCTCGCATCTTTGGGGGAGAGCGCACAGCATGCGCTTGAACTTGCTGTCGAGGATAACCCAGGTATCCGGCTCATTGTGGAAGATGAAGGCAATTGCGATACCAAGTTGGCGCTGTCTGCCACCCAAAAACTCATCTCCATCGACCACGTCGACGCCCTCATAGGCCCCATCTGCGCAGGACCCTTCAAGGCGACACAACCAGTCACTACAACTGCCGAAATACCGCACTTTGGACCTATCATGAACCAAGGATTGATTGACGATGGGAATGTCTCCAGTCCCTATGCAATCGGACTCCTGCCTCCTCCCAAGATGATCTGGAAGCGTCTGGCAGAACATGCTATCACCCTTGGAGCAAAGATTGCGATCATCAACGCTATCGACGGTGGTTCAGAACTCAATGTACAGAACTTCGTCAAACGATTCAATGAGCTTGGCGGAGAGGTTGTCTTCCATGAGAAGGTCCCTATCGGCACGCGAGACTTCCGAACCACCATCACCAAGATCGATCAGACGGATGCCCTTGTCTGGCCACACCTCTTCCGCGACGATCGCATAGCGTTCTATGCCCAGGTCGAGGAGTTAGCCGCGCTTGAGGATCAGACCATCTTAGGCGACCTCTATATCGACCTTGAACCGCAGAAATATATCGACGCCCTTGGACCCTTGCTTGAAGGCGCGGTGCTGACCAACTTCAAGCAGGCTACGAGCCCAGAGTTTTTAGAACGATTCACGCAACGCTATGGAGAAGCTCCTGCCCTCGGGGCGGACAATAGTTATGATTCACTGATGCTTGCGGTAAGGGGCATCAAGGAATGTGGCGATGACGCCGCTTGCGTAATTCGCTCGGTCAAGGAAGGGCCATATTCGGGCGCATCTGGACTTCTGGCCTTTGACGAGAACGGTGAACGTGCTGGAGAAGTCTCGGTGAAGACCATCATCAACGGCACCGTCGTCATCACGGGTTGATCGATGAGAGTTCATCCACTATGATCTGCACCCTGCCTTGATTGATCCCTTTCTTGCCCTGGATCTCCACTCGTTGATTCATGCTCAGAGGCACGGGATCAAACATAACGATAGGTACTTCCATGCAGGTCTCTATCGTCGCTTGAGTGACTTCTGCCGTGTTCCTAAGCCAGGTGATCGTGCCGTTGATGCGGATCTGCTCTTGATCTGTCAAGATGGATGCATTGTCCACTGGAGGCTGGGCTTGCCAGGATAAGAGCGCCAAGAGGGGGAGGCCTATGAGGACCATGACTAAGGCCAGCTTGACCATGGTTGAATCGTGCATAGCGCGTTGTTGTTTGCGCGCAATATATGCGTTGACCCTTCATTTCCGGAAAAACTAGACCCTCTGCTGAAAATCCTCCATCCCTGCCGAAAAAAGCACTGGTCAAGGCCCCAAAACACATAAATACCTCCCCAGAGAGTCTTGGTCCTTATGGGAAAGAGGTGCCAGAGCCCCAGTTCTATTAACACCTTCAAGCAATGCCCTAGAAAATACTTCTACCAATACATCCTGAAACTGCCGACATCCGGCAGCATCCACACTGTACGCGGACACATCGTCCATAGCGTGCTTGAAGACTTCTTTGACCTTCCCCTTGACGGTATGAGCAAAGTCAATTTCAAGAATCTCTTCCACCAACACGCTGAACGCCTGCTTGTGCATCACTGGCGCGGCGCAGACAAAGAGATCAAAGACCTCAAACTCGCCACCGAAGAACTCATGAATTACTTTGATGAGACCACCATGATGCTCTCCAATTGGGTGAATAAAATATCTGAGAAGATCATCAAACATCCTTCTGCTGAATTAAGCACGAGCTTCAAATCCCTGGTCCCTATCCGCGAAAAACACTACATGAACCATAAATTCATGGTCCAAGGATATATGGATGCCATTGAGATCATCGATGGGAAAGTACGCGTGATGGATTACAAGACCAGCTCTCGGGCGCATATGAGTGACGAATACCGATTGCAACTAGCGATCTATGCACTACTCTATCATTCTGAGCATGGCAAGGCGCCCGATGAGGTCGGCATTTACTTCCTCAAAGATGCGCAGAACTTTGAACAGGTCATCCCCGTCAATGATGAGATGATTGAAAAAGCAAAATCAGAGGTGGAAGTCATCCATCTGAATACGGGCTCCATCCAGATCAATGATTATCCCAAGCGCGAAGGACCGCTCTGCAAGTGGAGGACTGGACAATGCGACTTCTACGAAGTCTGCTTCGGGCAGAAGAGCCTTGAAGAGTTCGCCCCGAATGTTAAGCTCGCCGACGGAATGATGCCGGCTAACGGGACTAAAGTCCCCAATGGCTCGACACATTAGTTCGAGACACTAAACTGGGTCCGTGATTTTTGTGTATGGGTTTGTAGTTTTCTCTTTTAAACAAGTCAGCCTCTCCTTCCTGTGGAGGCATTTTGTCGTTTCTGGTGCGAAAAGGCTGCGATTTGCGCAAAGTTAGTAGCGCT
>DATDXB010000218.1:0-3842 GCA_035289465.1 Candidatus Nanoarchaeia archaeon | reverse complement strand
GTGGTCAAGGTCGCAAAAGGAGTCAAGGATACTGTTGATGCAGTCGACGACGCAATGAACCGCGCTGATGCCTGGATAGACCAGCGATACGAGAGCGCCAAGAAGAATCTGGGTATCTGGATCCGCAGACAGCAAGGTCCTTGGTATGTCCAGCACAATAAGAAAGGCGATAATCTCATCATCGATGGCCATGTGGCCTATTCAAGCAAGGGAAACATTATTGCTTCAGAGTATCAGGGCGATGTGCACTTTGTCGATCTTGCTTCAGATCCTATGGAGCACAGAGAAGAATCTTCTCTTGCCCGGAGATGGAATGAAGAAAGTAAAGAGCTCGGTCCGAAGACTCAAGAAGCTGAACAAAGCCCCGCGCGTATGCAATTGTCAATCACTGCTGATGGCGGTCTCGAGCGCCGCATGGAGGATCATGCCTTTGTCGAGCAGGCTTCAAATGATGCGCGATTCACCAGACTCTCTGTTCGCGGCTTGACTATCGGCTTTGATGGTCGTGCGATATCGCGCACAGAGATCCCTCTATATGTCAGACAGATCCGCGATCCCAACGACGCAAGTATTGCTCAAGTGGATATCTTCACTGAGGATGGTCGAGCGATTGATTTTGGAGATCTGAAGACACAGAATCGTTTTGCAGGTTCTCTTGTGATGGATGAACAACCCACATTACGAAAGGCAGGTTCCTTGCAGCTCAAGGGGGCACTACCTTCCCATCAAGATGTGAATGTGGAGGATCTCATTGTCCTCCCCTCAGGAGACATACTCTTCTCCGTCGTCCATGTGGATAAGGAGGACGGCTATCCGAGATTTACGATAGCATATCGACTTGATGATAAGGGCAATCAGCAAGCCTTGTGGAAGACAGATGGGCCTGTTCGAGGAGATAGTTTCTTGTCAAAGCGCTTGTATGAAGATGGCAATGAACTTGTCAATACCACGATTTGCCGAATGGATGTCTTGAATGTCCTCAGAGCAAGGGGACGTCGCAACTTTGATCTCTATGTCAATGGGGGTTTGGTGAATGGGCATGCTGCGCAGTATAAGGTCTTTGATGAGCGTCTTGAAGGCAGGGTGATCTTTTCCGCCCATGAATCGGGTGAAAGCGCACTCTATGTGGGAAATATCGTCGCAATGAAGATAAGTGGGGGAGATGCGAACCTGCGCTTTCATGTCGTGGGAAAAACAGGCTCGCGCTTGGTCTTTTCTGCACCCGATGCGTTTGGAGGGAAGGGGAAGATCGTCTTTGGCGTCAATGCTCAAGGATTGTGTCCTGAGGATTGCTACTTGGTGGCGCCAGATCAGGCACACATCATCCTCCGAGGTCTTCCCGTCCATCTTCCTTTGAGCACCAGGGCAAATGAAGGTGTCTATGTCTGTGAGTCTGAGAAGGACCAGGATGGGCAAGAAATCTCTGTAAGGAATTACTATTCTCCTGAGGGCAGGAAGATGGGATCGTTAGGATCTGCGCTGGATATGGGGTACGTGAAGCTTAATGACTATAGGCAGGTTGAAGCAGTCAAGATGTCTACGGATCCCCATATGGGTTCATTGAGGCCTGCCGAGTTGTATGTGGATGGCGATGTGGTGATGCAGGGTACCAACCGTGATCACTTTGTCTTTGATCCTCGTTATGACAGGCCGTGGAAGGTCGTGTGCACAGTCGAAGGTAAACCTATCAAAGTAACAGTGGGTCACGTGGACTTACCTTCGGTAGAAGACGTCGTGCTTCCAAATCCAGACTGCTCAGATATCGATGTCCGTAATTGGATGCGGGGCATTAATTTCCCAGGTCTGCCTGTGGCAACGACACTTGATCAGCTCAAATCTCTTGTCGTAGAACGAGGGGAATACTCTCTCCCTATCAAAGGCTATATTCCTGGCATGGAAGCACGACCATAGGGCATGTTTTAGGGCGAGTAGATCGGAAGCGTTCAAGACATCTCTTAACTCAGTCTTGGATTAACAGCGATAGTTTAGCGACGAACTTCTGCGCATGAGCATAGACTTCTTCAAGTCGTTTCTCAGTATAGGTCTTGATGGCAGAATATCGGGCGATGTGGATCTGATCGTCTGATGAGTCCTTCCGCAAGGGAGTTTTCAAACTCCTCCTGATAGGTCTTCTTGTCAAATTCCATAGGCGAGGTTCCAGAACAGTTCAGGGTTATAGAGGATGATATGGTCGTGCAGTGCCTGTCTTCCTACATTTTCTTGTGTATCTTTTAGCATGGCGGTGAATTCTTGGCGTGTGACATACAAGGGATTGATCCGTACCTTAAAGAGTGTTTCGTATCGGGAGAAGTCAGGTTCTCGTGTTCCCTTCTTGTTGATGACCATCAAATCCACATCGCTTCGTGCGGTTTGGGTCCCCTTGGCGTAGCTGCCAAAGAGGACTAAGGCGTAGTCTCCACTTGGCAGTTCCTGACTGATCTTTTTGAGCAGAGGCTGTCTCTTAAGGTAATCATCAGCTTCTTCCTTGGAGGAGATGATGAGGTAGTGCTTGGTGAGGGGATTCTTTCTATTGAGCTGCACCATGGTCGCTTTTCCGGCCTTGGTACGGATGACTAGGTCGGATAGGGTGCTCATCGTCCGGTGGAATGTGGCATAGGGGATCTTGGTGAGCGTGCTCAGTTCGTGCATGGTGAATGCTTGTCCTGGATGTTTTCCCAGGTGCTTGAGTATCTTCAGCTTATTATCCATATTTGGATAATATTATCCATTATTGATATATAAGTCTTTTGTTAGAGGAAAACTTTATATATGTGGTATGCAATACCCTACATATGAGCGAAGTGCTCTTCAGTCATAAACAGATTGAGGAGAATGGAGACATAGACAATTGAGTTAATTATCTTACGTCTACACTCAATTGTCTATCTGTGAATCGCACCTATTCATGTTACCCCGTCAGTGCAATTCACTACATTGTGGAAATGAAACTGTGGGAAGTGCCTGTGTCAAACAATACCCCTGAGGGCGTGTCGTACCGCTTTGTAATCATCCGTGACGGTAAGCGTCTGGTGGGTTATGACAATGAGAACCATGGAACGGGATTGAGCAATCATCATAGACACATCAGGGATAGGGTGATCCCTTATCGATTCGTGGACAGATGGAAACTGTTTGAGGATTTTGGCGAAGATCTTGAAAAAGTGAAAAGGGGAATTATCAAATGAAAGTAAGAGAAATCCGACTGACCATCAAAGACAGAAAAACAGTGTTTAAAGAACTGGCTAATGCGTGGGAGAAAATTAAGAATAGGGAGAAGATGGAACCTCACGAAGAAATCTCTTTTGAGAACATTGACACTTTAAGAAAGGTATTGACTCCAAAAAGGATGGAATTGTTGCATGCCATAAAGCATAATAGACCTGAGTCTCTGTACGAGCTCGCACAAATGGTGGAAAGAGATCTCAAGAGTGTAAACACCGATATTGAAGTATTGGTCACCTTGGGTCTGGTGTTGTTAGAGAAAACTAATGATGAGCGCAAGAAAACCAAACCACTCGTCGAATTTGATAAGTTGAATGTGGAGATTGAGATTTAGTTTTTTAGGTTAGAATACATCGGGATATTGCATCCATGCTGCGATATATATGGTGAAGAACAGCTTTATAAGTTTCTAGGCTCCAACATGTGCTTATGAATGAAGATGAGATGATGAGGGCTATTTTAGCCATTGAAAGTCCTGAGCTTCCTCCTAAAGTGGGAGAAGTGTATTTCTCGTTAAAAAAGAGGCTTGCGGACGAGGGAAAGTGGATGGAGTCACCCCGGCATGGCTCATTGGGGGTGCCTTATAGGCTCTGGACTCCTGAACTCAGAGCAGACCTAAG
>DATDXB010000217.1:0-2453 GCA_035289465.1 Candidatus Nanoarchaeia archaeon | reverse complement strand
CTTCTCCGACGATAAGCGCGGAGTCTCCAAGACGCAGTGTTGTTCTGATGCCTTCAGAGGCAGATACTTCTGCCGTGCCCCGTGTCAATGCGCTCGCCACTTTCATGGGCTGGATATTGTAGCCGATATCGATGAGGGCATTGATGGGTAACTCAAGGGTGTCTTCGATGGTGATGATGCGGTGTTTGCGTTGGATCTCGACCATTAATGCTTGAAGGAGCGAGGTCTTTCCTGCTGAACGTGTCCCTGCGACCAGCATCGTACGGGCTCCATCGACAAGAAAGCTCATCAATCCGGCGCTCTCCGCGTTGAGCATGCCCATATCTGACGCTAGAAATGCGGGAAGGGTCCATGGGCGGTCGGGATGGCGTCTGAATGCGAAATTCAGCGCATCCTTACCGTGGGGATTGAGAGGTGAACCTACGACGGCGACTCTGGTGCGTACGCCTCCAGGCAAGTCCAATCCGTAGTCCAGGATGGGGTTCGCCTCATTGAGGGGACGACCGGAGATGATTCTCAGTTTTGATGCCCAGGAGATGGCTTCAGAAGGTGTAGGGTAGACATTCGTGTAGCAGTCGCCGGCTGTCGCATGCACCATGAACACGGGCAATTTTCCAAAGGGTGAATTGATGGTGACGTCTTGGACTTTTTGGTCGGCGAGCAGGACCTCGATGAGTCCAAATCCGATGGTGTATCTGTTCAGGATGGCTGCGAGTTCTTCGATATCTTTTGAGCGTAGTGAGACGTTTTGGTCCTTTGCGATATCCGTGATCATGTCGTAGGCGATATTGGAGAACAATCTACGTACCTGCATGGGGTCGGTGACTTCTTTGAGGTCCTCTTCAGGTTTGTATTCGGCAAAACGAGATTGTGCGGTGTCAAGGACTTGGTATTTGCTTTCTGTGAGTTGGAACTCGGGCGGCACCACGTGATAGAGTTTCTGTACCTTATCATCGAACTCAAAGATGGTGACTTGTGCCCCTCCGACCCTGTAGCTTTCGACTTCGATTCCAGCGGGGGGATATGCAGCCATGAGGCGGGTCTGCATGTAATTGGGTTTGATGGAGGGTTTGAAGATGCTCGCGTACAGCGATCGGTCGCCGACGTGATAACCAGTGACCTGTTCTCCGGCGAGTCGCATCATCGTGGTCTGCTGGAGTTGGACTGCGATTTGTTTGAGGAATGAGATGAATCGCTCTTGACAGCGTTGTTGCATGCCAGTGGATTTTTCGGACTTGATCTCTTCGCGTCTGATCAGGCGGCGTAATTCGACATAAGCACCGATGGGGTCTGAGGGCATGCGGCTGTAGATGAGCGAATACAGAAATGGCAGTCTGCGGGAGATGCATTGTTGGGATGTGGGGCAGCGGGAGTCGGCGACATCCTCGGGTTGTGGTCTGTCGCGTACAAGGCCTTTGAAGATCTCGGCGATCTCATAGAGCATGTTTGCTTGCTCATCGTCATATTCGTAGTCGCGGTGTTGTTCTAAGATGATCTTTGAGACAGTTCCGACCGTGGCGAGACTTTCGATGACAGTCGCCATGACTTGGTCCGAGTCTTCGACAGAAGGGGGAAGGGTGGTGCGGTTATAGTTGCATCTGAGGGTGCGCGCAGTGCCTTCGCCTTCCACTCTGCAGACTTTTTCAGCGGCCATATCGTTGTGTGAGGGGTTTGCGGACTGCGTTGCTCAGTCTTCGGCTTATAGAAGGGACAGTGGTGCCGGATATGCGGTCAAGTCCTCTTGTCCGCTCTCTATCACCCTTCCACGTTCACCTCAAAGCCCAAGCGAGGTCCCGTTTCCCCGACGTAACATTTATTATCTCGCCATCTCAAAATCCCCTTAAAGCGTATAAAAACCTTTGCACCATGGCTGACGGACTCTTCTCGACAAAAAAGCCCTTGCCTCCTCCGCCTCAGGCAGGTGGCACAAGTGAGGATCTTGCTGTGCTTGCCAGAAGGCTGAGGCTTCTTGAGGAACGGTATAGCCGGGTGGAGAACAATCTGCGTAATCTGGAGGATCACTTAAACAACACGTCTCGGGACTTTAACCGTCTCTTGGGCAAGGTCAAGAGCGATCTTGCCACGCAGAATAAAAGTGTCGAGCAGATGCAGGAGCGTATGCTGATGTTCATCAAGGAGCTTGAGCTCTTGGCCAAAAAAGACGATGTCGAGGTCATCAAGAAGTACCTTAACTATTGGGAGCCGATGAAGTTTATCCAGGCCTCCCAGGTCGAGAAAGTGGTCAAGGAACTGCTTTCTGAGATGGGCCTTATCCCTCGGATGTAGTGTTGGTGGCCCGAGGTCTTCATCCCCGGTATTGTTAAATAATCGTCACCTTTAAATAGGACTTAGGTTTATATATTTCTTATGTTAAAGAGGTGATTTGTATGGAGGAGAAAATTCGGTGTCCGGAATGTCGTTCTCATGATATTGCGAGAAAAGGATTCAGGTAT
>DATDXB010000216.1:0-6416 GCA_035289465.1 Candidatus Nanoarchaeia archaeon | reverse complement strand
TGAGACGACCGGAGCATCATTGACCTCAAGGACGAGCAGCTGCAAGGTCGATGTCACCGTGAACAGGGAATCATTTGCGATCACCGTCACCGTGCGATTGCCTGCGAAGTTCGAGTTCGGGATGAACTGCAAGAGAGGACCGCTCTGGTTAAAGGAGATATTGGCGACCGGAGGGATGCTGAAATTGAGAGCATCCCCATCCACATCGACAAAGAAGGGCGAGATATTGAGCACAAAGGATGTGTTCTCCTCGGCGATGGAGACATTGGACATGGCGATGATGAGTTGAGGCGCATCATTGACCAGTGTGACATTGATGAGTGTGCTCGCTGTGCTAGACTGGTTCACGAGGTCTGTCGCCGCACAGGACATGTTGATTATGCCTGTGAAGTTCCTTGTCGCATCAATCGAGAGTATCTTGGTGACATTATTTGCAAGCACAGTCACATTGACATTTGATGAGTTACAGGTGTAGTTGACAAAGGAGACTGGATTGTCGACATCAAACGTGATCTGAGTCAGGTTCACGAAGCTTGCATTTGACGTGTCCTCAGGAAGGCTCAAGTTCACCAAGGTGAAGTTGATGAGCGGCGCCATGATGCCGACGACAAAGACAGACACATTCTTGTGATCAAATCTATTGCCGTCAGTGACAGAGAGCGTGAAGTTGATCGCGCCAAAGAAGGTGCTTGAGTTCGCAGTCACATTCATGCTCTTGGTCTGGTTGTTGATCTGCACTAACAGGTTCTGCAAGACTGAATGGTTAAAGGTGAGATTATGGCCATTAGGATCAACACTGAACTGCGAGAGATTGATGATGGCGCTCTGGTTCTGCAGCAACATGAGCGGACCAATAGAGCTTGTGAATACCGGCGGATCATTAAAAGAGATGTTGAAGGTGAAAGGAGTCGTCGTCACTGAAGCTCCAGATGTATCCGTTGCGGTGAAGGTCACTTGGCGGATGCCTGTGAAACTGACTGCAGGGGTGATGAGGACAGAATTGATGCTGCCGATACTCACTGAGACATTGAACGGAGAGAAAGCGCCCAGTTCTGAGAATTCCAGCGTCAAGGGGTCATTCTCCACATCGCTGAAGTACAAGGAGAGATTAGTGAGCGTCGCTGTCGTATTGAGAGGGATACCCAGAGTAAATGGCGAGAGCCCTGACAAGACAGGAGCATCATTGACCGGCTGGACCGTCACGACAAAATCATCAGTGTCCGTCGCTCCTGCAGTATCCTGGAGCTGAACTGTCACGGTGGACTGACCATTGCCATTGGCAAGCACTGTGTCACAACGGATGAAGCGATTATTCTCGACTTGACAGGAGACAAGCGCACCATTGGACTGAGCTGAGACCGAATACGTCATCTGCGCGTCGCCATCCTGCAGATCAGAGCCGAAATTGTGCAAGTCAATCACGTTGCTGTTCTGGCCAGAATCCTCGTTGATAGAGACATCTGGAACGTTCTCAATTAATGGAGGAGTTTGTGTGCCTGTGAAGGTCACTGAGATAGGGCCTGCATTGGCGATATTGTTGCCCAAGTCCTGGGTCTGCGCCGTATAGCTGTGCGAGCCTGCAGGACCATGGAAGACCACCTTTGGCGCCACACAGGTCGATTGAGAGAGACAGTCCTTGTTCTCAATCATGTTACCATCTTCAAAGATGCGGATCCACCTGATGCCAAGACTCGTCGAGCCGATATCGACGGCCGTCGCTGTGATGACTGCCGTATCGACTACTGTGGGCGAGTCTGATTGGAGACTGAGAACTGGGGGCAGATCAATTGCTGAAGCAGAAGCTATTAAGACAAGGGTCAATGCTATGACTAGTCCCCATACCCTCATTGTGGCATGGAGGTATTTCCCCCTTCCCCCATAGTAAGCGTGAATGCAATATCCTTCTTAAGGATATCGCTTGATCGATATATTTATTCGTCGTCAGGATCAGATGAGCTCGAGCTTGAATGGCTGCGATCTTGGCTCTCTCTCTCGAGCAACTCATCATATCCTGGGCGAGAGGCGCCAAAACCGATCATGACACCGAAATCTATTGTGGACTCAAGACCTTGAGCATCACCTGTGCGCGTAGCGCCAGCATAGATGACCCATTGTGCCGCATTTGATTCGTGACTCCAGACCGCTCTTGCCGACCAACCATAGTCTCGTTTGTTGATATCCGACCCACGCTCTCTTGCGTCATGACCCCACCAGCCGTCGACATAGAGCCCTAAATTTGGCAAATCCGCGTCAAAATACGGCAATGGGATGACCACGTTGCCTGTGAAGCGATCAGTCTCTGTGGAATCAAATCCGACTCCCACAGTCAATGCTTCAAGACCCTGCAATTCAAAGGATCGGAGGTCACGAAGCCTACGCAATCTTGTGAGATCATCAAATCGCTCATCGTGACCGCTCGTCAGACTGAGCTCACGCTGGGAGACAGATTCAAGGGCATGCACCCTGTGCTCGGCCTGTGATTCAAGAGGGGAGTCGCCTCCCTCAAGACGCATAAAGACCAATCTCAGAAAATATCGCTGTACGTCGCCTCGACCTGAAGCGAGCGCGGCAAGCGAGAATTGATGTTTGACATCAAAGGGTCGTGCATGCAGCATGAACAAACCTTCGCCAGTGAAGCGATAGCTTGAGTCCACACCATCAGCACCACCATCTGCGCCAGCCCTTCCAGCTGTGAAGAAACGGATGTTCCCATCATTTACATCACCCATCGCAAATAGAGCCTGAAGACCAAGGCTTCTGCGAATCTGGCTGTCATCGACGATATTTGTGCCGCCAGGAACCGGTGCGCGCACATCAGTCTCTTCATATGCACCCCATGCACCGACGCTGAGATCCATGAATGGATTGTCATTGTTATTTGGCTGGAATAAGTAAGAGATATCCCAGGCCGCGCTCAAATCAATGACGCTTTGGCTGCGCCTGACTTTTGCCCCTTGATCAAAACTCGAAGTATTATCGATCACGACAGGTTGGGGCACTCCTGGAATAACAAGTGTACCCGTAGTATGCGTCGAGCCAAATACCCTGACGCGCTGATCCTGTTCAAGACGAAGAGCATATCCGGCAAGAAGAAGACGACCATAAGGATGAAGGATACCGCTGAACTTGAGAGGAAAGGATGCTGAAGCAGAGATACCATACCTGCGCACATGATCCAGATCGATCTGCACCTGACTGGTCTCTTGACGAAGCCCTGCTGAATCTGTCGAGAATGAACCAGAGCGCTCACTTCTCTTGTCATCAGATTCTGTGTAAAACGGAGCTAACTCAACATCAGCACTAGAGCCTCCAACACCAATAGCCCCGTAGATCTCATTTGTGCGCTGCACTTGGGATCTTGTCGTGCCATCAGTCCAGCGCCCATCGACTGCGAAATAGGGTGAGAAGAACATCCCTTCAAGCCCCCCACCGTGCATCTGTGGCTCATAGGCAGCTCCTAGTCCAAACAGCGTTGTGCGAGTGGGATATTCTAGCCTGAGTGGAGTGTCTAAAATTGTCGGAGCCTGCTGACGGCGATCAATAGAGTCGGTATCCTCAGTCCTCCTCGCTGGCGGTGTTTGAGGATGATGGTCTTGCGGCGGTTGATCCTGAGCAGATGCTGATCCTGCAAGCCCTAGAGCAGTGACTAGACTATAGAGCGCAGTCTTAAGCCCAAAAGGAGCATGGCGTGATTGATAAGCAGGTTCTGGTTGCATTCACTTCCCCATGAGGACAGAACCGTACGTCTTATTTAAAGATTTCTCATCAATTGTTATTGCGCAGTGAGAAAAACATGGCTCTTTAGGGAGTAGTGCTCTTTTGTGGTTCCGACGGTTCCAGTTCAGAGAATGCCGCGTGACGCTGGACGCTCTGGAGAAATTGATAGAGACTGAGTACTAATATCTTGGAGATCGTGTATACGGGGATAGCGATGACCATGCCCACTGCGCCAAGCAGCTGCGCGCCTATTGACGTGATGATAATGACCACAATCGGATCCACATCCACCAAACGAGAGAGCAAGACCGTCTGAAAGACCGTGTTGTCGATAATCTGAGCTATACTGATGACAATCACCGCCCAAATGGCAAGCGAGGTACTCTGCGTCACCAAGGCCATGATCAATGGCGGGAAAACGCTCAAGAGAGGACCGATATAGGGGATCAGATTGAGGATGCCTGCAAGCGTACCCAAGACAATCGCTCCTGGCAGACCGATGAGGAGAAACCCAATGACACACATCGCGCCAACGACCAGAGTCTCCATAAATCGGGCAAAGACATATTCTCGGACCGTCTTGACCATTTGGTCCAGGATCGTCACGCTCAACTCAAAATAGACATTGGGAACCCTGCTCAGAAATGCATCCTTAAGAGAATCTCCTGTCGAGAGCAATAAGAGCGTCAGCAAGGGTACAATGACAATCACATTAAAGAGCCATTCCCCTAAGAAGGACGCCGAAGATGAGATGATCGACAAGAGATACGATTGGACATGGCCCAGAATCTCTGGTGTGATAAATGAAGAGAGATCGATGGGCCCAAACATACCTGCAGATCGCGCGAGATCAAGCGAGCGCTCACGAAGCGAAGGAAGGCCTCCTGTGATGGCCTGGATATCACTGTAAATGCCCGGACCCAGAATGAGCACAGACCCAAAGAAGACAATGCTCGATACCAAGACAATAACGCCCAAGGCGAGCGAGCGCGAAACCCCCTTATGTTCCAAGGCCTTGGTCGGAGCATCAAGGATCAGATAGGCCACCACCGACAGGGCAATGGTCGCGGCGATAGAGGAAAAAACATACGCCAGAGCCGCCGCAAGCAACAAGAAGACCAAACCCAGCCCAAATTGGATCGCGAAGCGAGCATTGATCAGAGAGCTCATCTCCCTGACCCCTCAAGCTGAGTGATCGCGTGCTGAAGACGCTGAGCAAGGACCTCGGCAAGCTTGCGCATGAGTTTGAGACCCATCGCAGGATCCTCCTCAAGCACATGCTCAAGATCCTTCTTGAAGAAGACCAAGAGCTCCGTCTTTGCGTCAGCGCGCGCTGTGGCTGACCTCTGGGCGTCGGTGAGCAAGGCCATCTCGCCAAAGAAACTCCCATTTGACAAATGAGCGACAGGCTTGACTTTCTTGCCCGCTTGTTTAAGGATTGAGACTTTGCCATTCATAATGATATACATGGCAGAACCGATGTCCTTCTCGACAAAGATGATCTCGCCCTCCTTGAAGGTGCGCTTAAACATCAAGCGAGCAAGATGACCGACCTCAGATCTCTTCAGACCAGTAAACAACGGAATGCCCAATAAGAAGTCCCTAATCTCCTGACGAGAGGGTTCGCGAAAAATCTCTGCATAGAGTGATGAGGCCATATCAAAAGTCTATCACCACCAATTTTTACTGTTTGACGAAACGAAAGGAAAAAATGAAAAAACAAACGCGATATGATCTTATGACAGCCACGCGTCGCGGCGGTCTGATCCACGCGGATACTGCTTGCGTCGCAAGTAGGCCTGGCGTGAAGGACGGACCTTCTCTGCGCCCTTACCCTTCCTGCGCAATCCACGCGATCGCTTACCCGCAGATGTCAAGCCGCGGTGCACACGCCCTGTGTGCTGAGTATCAGCGATCCAGCCCAAATCAAGATCGCTTTTGATCGCGCCGTGGTGTTTGTCCAGCATGATGATCTCAAACCACTTGAAGAGTCCATCCTCGCCCACATAGTAGGAATTGAGGACCTCCAAATTGACGAACTTGCGGGCCGCGCGCTCTTCAGCGATGACCTGCTGGCTCTTGTCAACCACTTTAAACTGGCGGCGGTTCTTTGGCTTTCTACCATATGCAGTCGGCATAGGACGCTGGTAGCCACCCTTTGGCACGCGTTGTCTGATCATGACGACGCCTTGCTTTGCCTTGTAGCCCAAAGAACGAGCGCGATCAAGTCGCGTCGGATAATCGATACGAGTGATGGCAGGCTCTCTGCGCCACTCAATCAAGCGCTGCTGCCACAAATCACCCAAGGATTCTTGAGGCTTCTTCCACGCCTCACGGATATACTTCGCTATTGCCATTGTTGTACGCCTCCATTGTTGTCTGCGTAGGACGACATTGTCGCCTTCGCCCACCGTTCAGGGAAGCATCACGCCAGAGCTCATGGCCGAATATGAATAGTTCGCTCTGGCGGAGTGGGAAAGGCTCCCTTTCCCACAATCCCCACATCCAGATGGATAGCGACGGGAGAACCCGAGACCATTTAAAAAGGTTATGGTCTCTCGTAATCATTCAGTTGTTTGAAGTTGGGTGGTGTTGAGGTTTATAAGGCCTTGGAGCACGTTCTCTTTTCTGAGTTTGAGTGTTTGGATGATGCTGGTGAGTTGTGCGGTGACGTTTGCGCCTCGTTGGGTTCTGCTTCC